>NZ_CAXCAM010000042.1:0-23445 GCF_963980585.1 uncultured Ilumatobacter sp. | reverse complement strand
ACAAGATCGAGCACATGGCCACCGACACGAGCGACACAGCGATGGGTCGGGTCAAGCGCGGCACTGCCGCGCGACACCGCAACTGGCTCTCCGCGCACGAACGCCAACTCCAGCTCCGCGCAAAGTGGGCTGGCTTCTTCAGCGGCACCGACGACGAGCCGGGCTTCGACGCACTGCTCATGCCCGTGCATCCCCGCGCGGCGATCGCCCACGACCACAGCCCGCAGTGGGAGCGCACCGTTGAGATCGGTGGCGTCGAGAAGTCGTATCTCGACTTGTTCGCGTGGATCGCTCCCGCCGGAGTCGGCTACCTGCCGGCCACAGTCGTCCCCGTCGGAGCGGACCGCGACGGATTACCGATTGGCGTGCAGATCGTCGGCCCGTTTCTCCACGACCGCACCACGCTTGAAGTCGCGCGCCACATCACCGCGCTCACCGAGGGCTGCCCGCGCCCAAGTCTGGCCGACTGATCGCAGCACACTCGGGGTCTGGCCCCAAGTGTGCTGCAGTTCGTCAGCTGGCGTGGGTTTGGAGCTGGCCGCCTGATTCGGCGAGGGACTTGAGGAGCGGGCTGAGGTCCCAGTGCTTGCCACCGAGTGACTCGCTGTAGCTCTCGATCTTCGACACGATCTCGGCCAGACCGATCGAGTCGGCCCAGTGCATCGGGCCACCGCGGTAGACCGGCCAGCCGTAGCCGTTGACCCACACCACATCGATGTCGCTGCCGCGGATCGCGATCTTCTCCTCGAGAATCTTCGCGCCCTCGTTGACCATCGGGTAGAGCAGGCGTTCGAGGATCTCCTGATCGGTGACCTCACGCTGCTCATGGCCCTTCGAAACAGCGAAGTCCTTGATCAGTTGCTCGACTTCGGGGTCAGGGGTGGCCGCACGAGTGTCGGGGTCGTAGGTGTAGTAGCCGCGGCCGTTCTTCTGGCCTCGACGACCGTTCTCGCACAGGATCTCGCGGATCGTCGATGACGACGACTTCTCTTCCTTCCAGCCAATGTCGAGGCCAGCGAGGTCGCTCATCGAGAACGGGCCCATCGGGAAACCGAAGTCGTAGAGCACGCTGTCGATCTGGGCTGGCGTCGCACCTTCCATCAGCATCCGCTCGGCTTCAGCACCGCGCATGAACAGCATCCGGTTGCCAACGAAGCCCGGGCACACCCCGACCATGACCGAGACCTTCTTGATCTTCTTGCCGATCGCCATCGTGGTTGCCACGACCGAGTCAGAGGACTTGTCACCGCGGACGTTCTCGAGCAGCTTCATCACGTTGGCTGGACTGAAGAAGTGCATGCCGATCACGCTCTCGGGACGGCTGGTCACCGAAGCAATCTCGTTGACGTCGAGCGCGGAGGTGTTCGACGCGAGCAGTGCGCCCGGCTTGCAGATCTCGTCGAGCTCCTTGAAGATCGACTTCTTCAGCTCCATGTCCTCGAAGACAGCTTCGATGACCATGTCGCAGTCGGCGAAATCTTGCTTGGACGTCGAGCCGGTGATGAGCGCCATCCGCTCCTCGACCTGCTCGGCCGTGGTCGAACGCGAGCGCTCGTAGTTTTTGCGGACGACGCCGAGGCCCTTGTCGAGCGATGCTTGATCGCGCTCGACAATGGTGACTGGAATGCCGACGTTGACGAAGTTCATCGCGATGCCGCCACCCATCGTGCCGGCGCCCAGGATGCCGACCTTCTGCACGTCGATGAGCGGCGTGTCCTTCGCGATGTCGGGGATCTTGTTCGCCGCACGTTCGGCGAAGAAGTAGTAGCGCTGCGCACCTGACTGCGGGCCCGTCATCAGTTCCATGAACAGCTTGCCTTCGACCTTGAGGCCCTCGTCGAACGGCAGGTTGGCAGCGGCCTCGATGCACTGAATGTTGTACTCGGGGGCGAGGAAGCCACGGGTCTTGCGGGCGACACTCTTGCGGAAGTCGGCGAAGAGCTGATCGTTGCCCTTGGCCTCGGCAACCTTGTCGTCACGGTCGCGAACGCGGACGAGCGGCAGGTTCTCAGCAACGGCTTTGTTCGCGAACGCAACGGCCGCGGCGCGCAGCTCGTCGAGCCCGTTACCGGCGATGACTTCATCGACGAGGCCGCCCGCTTGCGCCTCGGCGCTGCTGACGTGCCGGCCAGTGGTCATCATTTCGAGTGCCTTTGGCACACCGACGAGACGGGGCAGACGCTGCGTGCCGCCGGCACCCGGCAGCAGACCGAGGTTGACTTCGGGGAGACCGAACTTCGCCGACGCGACGCTGACGCGGTAGTGCGCGCACAGTGCCACCTCGAGGCCGCCACCGAGGGCGGTGCCATGAATGGCTGCAATCACCGGGACGGGAGCATCTTCCATCGCCGCCTGCACCTCTTGCAAACCGGCCGCCTTGGGCACGTTGCCCCCGAACTCGCTGATGTCCGCGCCCGCAATGAACGTCCGTCCGTCGCAGATCACGACGATCGACTTCGCACCTGATTCAACAGCCTGTGTCATGCCGTCGAACAGGCCCTGACGGACGTGCCAGCTGAGTGCGTTCACCGGCGGGTTGTTGACGATCACCAGGGCAACGTCGCCGTCACGTTCAAGACGGACGGATTGAGACAGTTCGATCGATTCACTCATTTCCACAGTCAAGCAAACCCGGGCCCTCAACTTCGATTCCGACCCGCCGTTGACACGACCATTCGCCACCGCACGCCTCAACGTTGCCCCGATGCCGGGGATTGACATGCGCCGTCACGACCGGGAAGCTCAGCGGGAGCGAACCGCTGGCACCAGCGGTTCGAGACACAGATCGACGGGAACCACATGAGCAACGGCGACATCATTGGATTCATTGGCCTCGGCAACATGGGCGGGCCGATGTGCGAACGCCTTCTCGCCGCCGGACACCAGGTGATCGCCTTCGATCTCGACGACGCCAAGGTCGCCCACGCTGCAGCGCACGGTGCCCGACCAGCCGAGTCAGCCGCCGACTGCGCCGCACGTGCCGACGTCCTGCTCACCTCGCTGCCGCGGCCCGACCATGTCGAAGCCGTCATGGTCACGGCAGGCGCGCTCGCCGCGCTGCGCGCCGGATCACTGTGGGTCGATCTGACCACCAACCGCAAGGAGCTCGTTGCACGCCTCGCCGCTGAGGCCCCACCGGGCGTCGACGTGGTCGACTCGCCCGTCACCGGAGCCGTCGACGGCGCCCGCAACGGCCGACTGACGCTCTTCATCGGCGGCGCCGAGGCACCCGTGGCTCGCGCTACCGCGATCATCGAAGAACTCGGCACCGTCATTGCGTGCGGAGCGCTCGGCACCGGCAATGTCGTCAAGCTCGTCACCAACCAACTCTGGTTCGTCGCCGCGGCAGCCCTGGGCGAAGGGTTCGCCCTCGGCATGTCCCACGGCGTCGAACTGTCGACGCTGTACCGCGCCATCATCGAGTCGGTGGGTGACAGCTTCGTGGCACGCCACGACGGGCCATCGATCTTCGCTGGTCACTACGACCCATCGTTCAGCGTCGATCTTTGCCTCAAGGACCTCGGCCTCCTCCACGAACTGCAGGCCGACGTCGACGCACCGCTGTTGCTCACCGACGCGGCGCGCGCCGCGTTCCAGGATGCCGGCAACCGATACGGAGGCGATGTCGGCGAACTCCACGTGGCCAAGCGCCTCGAAGACGACACCGGTCTCTCATTTCGCATGGACGGCGACTGGACGCCACCCTGGGAAGTGACCGATCAGTGACCGCGGCGCCAGCGACTCAGGCGATGGCGGCCAGGTCGTCCCAGAGGTGCCCGAGCGCCCGGTGGCACGTGCCGGCCTGGCGGATCTCGGCCCACACAGTGTCTTCTCGGAGGCGATCGATCAGCTTGGCGAGACCGGGGTGTTCGGACCGCGCGAGTTGTTCCGCCGACCGGCCCGGAAACTGATCGAGCGTGAAGGCCATTGGCAACAACCGGGCGAAGGCGGCGAGCGGACCATCGAACGGCATGGTCGAGCCCGGTGTGCGCGCAGCAGTGACCGGGGCTGACGCCCACACGTCGCTCATTCCCGCGTAGAACTCGTCAGCAGCCGCGTAGTGCACGTGGGCGACCTTGAGCTGCATTGCGGCAGCGGCACACATCAGGCACGGCTCGAGCGTGGTGTACAGATGCAGTCCCTCGGCGTCGAAGGTGTCGAGTTCGGCGAACGCGTTCATCTCGGCATGTGCCGTCATGTTCCCCGACAGCGTGCGCGGCGCACGCTGGGTCTGCATCACCCGATTTCGGCCGACGGTGACAATGGCGTTCTCCGCCGCCGGATCGGTTACGACCGCGCCGACCCCGAAGTTGCCCGCACGAAACGATGCCCACGCCTCCTCGAACGCCACCTGCCACGGCAGCGAAAGGCCCTTCCATGTCTCGGTCGCAGAACTCATCTGGATGAGTCAACCAGCCCAATCACCGCAATCACGGCGATCACGGCAATCACGGCAATCACGGCAATCACACTGTTCCATGTCCACTCCCCCTCGAAGGTGTCCGTCAATCCAGCGAACATGTCGATGGTAGAACGTTCCATCCGGGAACACCCAGGGCAAAGGTCCCAGAACGATCGCTGCCGACTGACACCGCCGTGCGTGGCAGGGTGTGTCTGTGCAGTCCGCGGCCCCAATTGACATGATCGAGGAACTGACCGTTGCGGTTGGTGCGGCCCATGTGCTCGTCGATGACGATGTGCGCGCCGGATACGAGGTCGACTGGACCGGGCGATACCAGGGCCCGTGCCGCGCTGTCGTGCGGCCCGACTCCGTCGAAGAGGTCGCCGCGGTCATTCGGATCTGTGCTCAACATGATGTGGCCGTCGTGCCCCAAGCGGGGAACACCGGGCTCGTCGGTGGCAGCGTCCCGCGCCCGGCAGCATCTGGGGCGCGTGCTGCCATCGTGCTGTCGCTCATCCGACTCACCCGTCTCGGCGCCGTCGACACTGCTGCGATGCAAGTAACTGTCGAAGCAGGAGTCACTTTCACAACGTGGCGTGAGCAGGCTCGTCACGCCGGCCTCGATACACCAGTGGACTTCGCAGCACGCGACACCGCAACCATCGGAGGGGCAATTGCCACCAACGCCGGCGGATCTCGGGTGCTGCGATTCGGCACCATGCGCCAGCAGGTCGTTGGCATCGAAGCAGTCACCGCCGAAGGGGCAATCGTCGGGTCACTTGGCGGACTGCCGAAGGAAACCGCCGGGCTGCACTGGCCGTCCCTGCTCGCCGGGTCTGAGGGCACCCTCGCCGTCATCACTGCCGCTCGACTTCGCCTCGTGCCATGGTTTCAACACACGACCACCGCGTTGGTGGCCGTCGAGTCGGTCGCAGCAGGAACACGACTCCTGGCCACGCTCCGCCAATCGCTGACATCGCTTGACGCCGTTGAAGTGATCGCGCCCGCTGCCATGAGGCTCGTCAGCGAACACCTTGGCCGGCAGCCACCGGTATCATCGCCCGAGGCGGTCCTGTACGTGATAATCGACTGTGCTGACCATGGCGACCCGTCCGAACAGCTCCTTGATGTGCTTTCCCAGGCCGATGGGATCATTGACTCGGCAGTGACGACCGATGCGGTGCAGCGCGAGCGGCTCGTCGCTTTTCGCGATCGCATCACCGAGGCAATCGCAGCGGCCTCCACCGAGGCGGGCGTGCCCACATTCAAGCTTGACGTCGCCGTGCCCCTCGACGCCTTGGCTCAGCTGATCGAGGTTGCCCAGGATGCTGCTGACGCTGACGGTTGCCGGTTGATTCCCTTCGGACATCTCGCCGAGGCCAACCTGCACCTCAATCACATCGGCGCCTCACACCCCGAGCGCATCGCCGACACGGTGCTGAAGGCAGTTGCATCACTCGGTGGAACCATCTCAGCAGAGCACGGCATCGGTGTGGCAAAGGCCCCGTGGCTGCACCTCATTCGGAATCCCGCAGAACTCGCCGCGCAGGCCGCGATCCGCGCCGCCCTCGACCCGGCGGGCATGCTCAACCCCGGCGTGCTGCAGCCCTGACCGGCCCGAAGCGACAGCCTGTTTTCAGGTGCCGAAACCAAAACCAAGATCAGGCGCGGTCAGGAGCGGGCGGTAATCAATCCCTTTGGCCGCTGCCATTGCCGCACACGTGCCACCACGATCGACGATCACCGTCATGAACACCGGGTAGGCGCCATAGGCCTCAATCTGCTCAGCGGCTTCGATCAGCGACGTACCGCGTGTCGTGGTGTCCTCGGTGACCAGGACTCGATCCCCAGGCAGCAACGCACCGGCGATCCGTCCAGTGATCCCGCCGGCCTTGGGCTCTTTGCGAACACTGAAGCTCCGCAATGACTGGCTACGAGTCGCAGCGACGGCCTGCACCCCATAGGCCACCGGGTCGCCGCCCATCGTCAAGCCGCCAATCGCGTCGATGCCATCCAGAACATCACCGAATACCTCGACCACTGCGTCGGTCACGGCAATGATGCCATCGGCTCGGCAGGCCGTCTGCTTGGTGTCGAGGAACCACGAACTGGTGGCGCCCGACTTCAGCGTAAACGTGCCCGTCTTGACGGAGTGTTCGAGCACATGGCTGCGCAGACGATCAAGGGTGGGCGACAGCTCGGGCAATTCGGCAGTGCTCATCAAGCGAGGAAACTATCCGACGACGCCGCGGCAACGGCTCTCGTATCCGGACAGGCCGTCAGCGCGCCTGGCGATCGCGGACCAGTACCTCTTGCGCCACGGTCGCGATGTGTAGCCCGTCAGCGGCGAAAACGTGGCCAATCGATAGGCCGCGCCCGCCGACGAAGTGGTGACAGGAGAAGTCATACAGATGCCAGCGGTCGACGCGCAGCGTGCGATGGAACCAAATCGTGTGGTCGAGACTGGCACCGAAGAACCGATCCTCCTCGGCGTCGGCTGCGACCGGGTGGGCGCGTATGACAGCGTCGGTCGGGAGGTCGTCCGAGAGGTACGCGAGCCAGGAACGATGCAGGAGCTGTGCCGCCGGATCACCAGGATCGCCGAGGTCCTCATTGACCTTCATCCATGCCACCGCACGACCGGTGCCAACTCGGCCGGCGACACGATCACGCACCTCGCCCGCCGGGACCGATGCGCGGTCGAATGCGTCAGTCCACGACGTCTGCTCCAATCGATCAGCCTCGGGAACATCGGGCATGGCAATGGTCTGCACGACTGCTGCCAGCTCGGGTCGCTGGAACGAACTCTCCGCATTGAGAATTGCACCGATTGCTTGGCGCGCAACCACACGGCGAGTCGCAAACGTGCGACCATTGCGAATGCGATCGACTTCGTAGCGAACCGGCTCGCTCGCGTCGCCCTTTCGAATGAAATACGCGCGGATCGAGTGCGGTTCAAAGTCCAAATCCACCGACAAAGATGCAGCATGCAGTGCTTGCGCCACGATCTGCCCACCATAGAGACCGCCCCACGGATACTGCGGGCCCGTGCCGACAAAGACATCGGTGCCATGGGGCGAAAGTTCGAACAAGACCGGAAAACCTATTGCAGAATTCATCAGATTCCTTACAATGAGATCTATAGTGTCAAAATGGAAGACGGAAATAGCCCAAAATCGCCGATGAGCGACGAACACAAAGCAGCCCTCGCAAAGGGCCGCGCCGAGGGCCGCATTGTGCGCGAATACCTCGAAGGACTCCGTGCAACAAAGCCCAAGCGGGGTCGGAAGCGCACCCCCGACACGATCGCCGCGCGTCTTCAGAAGCTTGAGGTCGAACTCGCAGCTGCGAGCCCCCTCGACGAACTGCTGCTCGTTCAAGAGCGCCGTGACCTGAGTGCCGAACTCGACGCAATGTCCAGCACCATTGACATGACATCGCTTGAAGCAGCGTTCGTGAGCATCGCCAAGAGCTACAGCGAGAGCAAGAAAATTTCGTACCAGTCCTGGCGCGACGTCGGCGTCGACGCCAGCGTGCTCAAGTCCGCCGGCGTCAGCCGCGGCGACTGACTAAGACGTTCAGTTCGGTTCAGACGTCGATGGCGTCGAGCTGGTCAAAAACACGGCCGAGGTTGCTGAGTGAGCGACGCAAGTCGAACGCATCGTCAAGCACGGCGTTGTCGACGTCGCTGTCGGCTTCGAGGAGGGCCCGGAAATCAGTGCCCTCGTCCCAGGCCTGCATCGCGTTGCGTTGCACGATGCGATACGCCTCGTCACGCGTCTTGCCACCCTGCACGAGCGACAGCAACACGGGCTGACTGAAAACCAGGCCATAACTGGCGTCGAGATTGGCCTGCATGCGTTCCGGCATCACGACGAGCCCCGCCAGCAGTCGTCGCAACCGGCGCATCATGTAGAAGGCCAGCTGCGACGAATCCGGCAGGATCACGCGCTCGACCGATGAGTGCGAGATGTCGCGCTCGTGCCACAGGGCGATGTCTTGCAGCCCGGCAAGCAGATTCGACCGCACGACGCGAGCGAGCCCGCTGATGGTCTCCGCCGAGATCGGGTTGCGCTTGTGCGGCATGGCCGACGAGCCCTTCTGACCCGGCTTGAAACCTTCTTGCACTTCGCGCACTTCCGTGCGTTGGAGATGGCGCAGCTCGACAGCCATCAGCTCACATGTGGCAGCGACCGACGAACAGGCGTAGAGAAACTCGGCGTGACGGTCGCGGGCGACGACCTGCGTGGCCGGTACCGGCGCCAGCCCCAGTGCATCACCGACGAACTGCTCGACCTCGGGCGGAATGTTCGAGTACGTGCCGACGGCACCGCTCAGCTTCATCACCGCAACCGTGGCCCGTGCCGTGCGCAGCCGCTCCCGGTCACGCTCGACCTGCAATGCCCAGAGAGCGACCTTGGCGCCGAAGGTGGTCGGCTCGGCGTGGATGCCGTGCGTGCGGCCGATCATCACGGTGTCGCGATGCTCGCGTGCCAAGCCGATCAACGTCTCGAGCAGTTCCGTTGACGCCTCGATCATCAAGTCCGCGGCGTCGCGCATGGCCCAGCACAGGGCGGTGTCACCGACGTCCGATGACGTGAGCCCATAGTGGATCCACGAGCCAGCAGGATCGTTGATCGCGTCTTGGGTGACGTCGACGAATGCCGCCACGTCGTGATCAGTGATCGCCTCGCGGTCGAGAATCTTCTGGAGGAACGCATCGTCAGCGACGGGCGCGTTTGCCCGACAGATCGTCGCTGCCTCCTGCGGCACGACACCGACCGCTGCATGGCCTTCGGTCGCCAGCAACTCGACTTCGAGCCAACGAGCAAACTTGGACGTGTCGGACCACACAGCGTCCATCTCCGGAGTGGAATACCGGGGAATCATTCAGTGCCCCAAATCAAGTAGTCATCGCGCTCGGCTCCGACGCCGACGACGTTGACGGGGATGCCGACTTCACGTTCGACGACTTCGATAAAGCGCTTGGCTGCATCCGGCAATTGACCCGGCTCACGCATCTCGTTGATTGCCGTGTTCCAACCGGGCAGTTCTTCGTAGACGGGATCGATTGCTTCCAGCACGTCGTATTGATCGGGATAGTCAGTGACCGGGACACCGTTGTGCAGGTAACCGGTGCAGATTTTCACCGTGTCGAACCCGTCGAGAATGTCGAGCTTGGTGAGCGACAGTTCCGTGAGCGAGTTGAGTCGCACCGCATGGCGCAGCATCACGCAGTCCAACCATCCGCAACGACGAGCGCGGCCGGTGACGGTGCCGAACTCACGGCCGACCTCCGCGAGCCTCTTGCCGTCGTCGTCGAACAGCTCGGTGACAAACGGGCCGGCACCGACACGCGTGGTGTACGCCTTGGTGATACCGACGATGCGACCGAGGTCGCGGGGTCCAAGACCCGACCCGACGCTGGCGCCTCCAGCAGTGGGATTCGATGATGTGACGTACGGGTACGTGCCGTGGTCGAGGTCGAGGAAGGTGGCCTGAGCGCCTTCGAGCAAGATGTGCGCGTCCGCAGCAAGCGCATTGTGGAGCAGGCTGATCGTGTCAGCCAGGTACGGCACCAGGCGCGCGCCCAGCGCACCAAATCGTTCCACCATCTCGTCAATATCGAGTTCTTCTCCGCCGGCTTCGCCGATCAGCTTGTTCTCGATCGTTGCGCGCTCGCGGATCAGCCGCGCAAACCGTTCGGGGTCACGCGCATCGCCAGCACGGATACCGACTCGGCGCATCTTGTCGGCGTAAGCGGGACCGATGCCACGCAGCGTCGTACCGAGCTTGTCGTCACCACGCATTGCCTCGGAGATCGCATCGTGGCTCTGGTGCCACGGGAAGATGAGGTGCGCTCGACTCGACACCTTGAGGTCCGAACACGAGTTGCCACGCGATTCGAGCATGTCGACTTCGTTGAACAGCGTCGGCAGGTCAACAACGACTCCGTTGGCGATCACCGGAATGACGTGCGGGTACAAGATTCCCGACGGCACGAGTTGCAGCGCATACTTCTCGCCATCGACGACCACGGTATGGCCCGCGTTGTGGCCGCCCTGATATCGCACGACGTAGGCGTGCTCTTTCGACAGCAGGTCGATGACCTTGGCTTTGCCTTCGTCGCCCCATTGGGCTCCGATAACGACAGTGACTGGCATGACGCTCCTCGGCCTGATTCACCAGGCAGAAATGGTTGATGGAACGTGATGTGACACTACTGGCCGCCTGAGCATGCCAGGCCATCCGATGCGCAGATGAGCCGTGCTTTTCGTCAAGCGCGCCGATCCCTGGCTACACGAGTAGGGCGTCGGTCATCACTTCGACGAGCGCTGGACCGTTGTAGGTAAAGGCTGCGGCGAGCGCTGCGTCGAGCTGACCGACCGAGTCGACCCGGCATGGTTCGACCCCGAATGCACCGCCTCAGAAAACGCTGCGACGTCAGAGAACGCCCCTTCGTGATCAACGTCCTGGAAGGCGCCACGCCCCTTGACCTTCGAGGACACCTGGCCTGAAAGGGCCAGCACCGGCGTCCGGTCGACTTTGGCGTCGTACAGCCCGGTCAGCAGGTTCGTCGACCCCGGCCCGGCAATCCCAAAGCACGCCGCGACGTCGTGGGTCAGCTTGCCGTAGGCGCTCGCGGCAAATGAGGCCGCGCCTTCGTGACGGATCCCGAAAAGCGGAGGTCGCCACGTTCCTCGGCGACCCGCATCCCATCTGCAAACCCGAAGTTGCTGTGTCCGACCATGCCGAACACCGCAGTGACGCCCCAGTTCACCATGGTCTCGACAACCACATCGCTGACGGTTCGGGCGCGTGGTTCATCGTCGGGAACCGACACCCAGATCCCGTCGTCCCGCTGCTCGATCGCGAACGGACTGACCTCGTCGTCACTGCCCTGTGGCGCGTGGCCCGTGCACGGGTGATAGTCGCCGCCGTGCCACGGGCAACGTAACCAGCCTTTCTCGATCGACCCTTCGCCGAGCGGGCCGCCCTAGTGCGGACAGCGGTTGTCGATGGCTCCGTACCGGCCTTCGTGATGCGAGACCGCCAGGGATCGGCGACCAACCGTGACGGTCGTGACGCGCCCTTCGGGCAAGTCGTCGGCGTCCAGCACCCGATGCCACTGTTCAGAAGTCGATTCGCTCATGGCGGCAGGGTACGACACCTAAAGAAGCGGCGTCAGCTGGTCGATCGGGTTCGGCCCGGATGACAACTCCTCCGACATCTGGGCGGGCAGCTGGGTACCGTTAAGAGGGTGACGGTGATGCGGCGACAGACGTGGTCCGAAATGAACGACGAGACTCGTGCTGCACTGATGCATCGCGGCCTCGATGACATCTTCGACCCCAAGCTACGCACCTCGATCGGCAACATTCTCAACGACGTGCGCAAGCGCGGCGACGCGGCGGTGTGCGACGCACTCGCCAAGTTCGACAAGATCGATATCGCTCCCGACCAACTCCGTGTCACGAACGAAGAGTTTGCGACGGCTGCAGTCACCGCCGAGGTCGACGCCGCCATCGACGATGCCATCGCCCATCTACGAACGTTCAACGAGACCCAGATGCTGCAGGCTCAGGACTGGAGTGTCGAAAGTGAGCCGGGACTCTTCGTTGGGGAGAAGATCACGCCGATCAGTTCAGCGGGTCTGTTCACCCCGTCGGGAAAGGCGAGCTATCCGAGCGTCGCCTACCAGCTCGCGGTTCCCGCGATGGCCGCCGGCGTGCCACGGCTGTCACTGGTGGTGCCTCCCGTGCCAGGCGGCAACGGCGAGATTGATCCGGCCGTTCTTGTCGTCTGTCGCAAGCTCGGGATCTCAAATGTGTTCCGCGTCAACGGGCCAGCTGGTATCGCAGCACTCGGTTTCGGTACGGAGTCGATCGAGCGTGTCGCCAAGATTGTCGGCCCGGGTTCACCCGCCGTCGCGCTTGCGCAAGTCGAGATGCAGCGCTTCGGTGTGTCGACCATGATGCTGCTCGGCCCGACCGAGAGCCTCGTCATCGCGGATGAAACAGCAGACCCCGTTCGCCTTGCCGCTGACCTTCTGATCGAAGCCGAGCACGGCAACGACAGCTCAGTGGTGCTGCTGACCACGTCTATCTCACTCGCCGACGCAACCGATGCGCAGCTGGCCGAGCAGCTCGACGCTCTCCCTGAGGTTCGCGCGACAGCTGCTCGGGCGTCGCTCGGCCCCAACGGCGGCTGCGTGATCGTTGATGATCTTGCGATGGCGATCGACGTTGCCAACGCCTACGCGGCCGAACACCTCCAAGTTGCCGTCGCTGACGATCAGGTCGACTTCGTCGTCGACGGCCTAATCAACGCCGGCGAGATCCTGGTTGGCCAGCACACCCCGTTCAGCGCTGCGAACTTCGTGATCGGCTGCCCGGCGTCGCTCCCGACGAGCGGCTTCGCGCAGGTCTCGTCCGGCATCACCGCCGACACGTTCCTGAAGCGCACCGCCGTCGCCCGCGCCGATGCCGGCTCAATCCAGCGCATGGCCCCAAGTGTCATCGCGCTCGCCGAACACGAGGGTTTCCCTGCGCACGCCAACGCCCTCCACCTCCGCGCCACCTGAGTGACCCAGTGACGTCCGAGTGACGTCTGGTCCCGAGGGACATCTGGTCAGTGAAGTCTGGTCCCGACCCCGAAGTCGCCGCCGCGCGGTTGTGGTTGGCATCCGTGACCCCATCGGGTGCGTTCCGTTCGCTCGTGGGGCCATGACCAACGTGCTGCTCGTCGAGGACGACGAACGGATCAGCGAGCCGTTGAAACGCGTGCTGCGGGCCGAAGCATTCGACGTCGTGCACGTTGCCGCCGGGCGACCCGCACTCGCCTCGGTCGCCAACGCCGTGCCCGATCTTGTCCTGCTCGACCTCACACTGCCCGACATCGACGGACTCGACGTCTGCCGCAAACTCCGCGCCGACCACCCCGATCTCCCGGTCATTATGTTGACTGCCCGCGCCGAGGAGATGGACGTGATCGTCGGGCTCAATGCCGGCGCCGACGACTATGTGGCCAAGCCGTTTCGCCTCGCCGAACTGGTGGCCTGCATCCGCGCTCGGCTACGCATCGGCCAGCACCACGCGGAGAATCTGGTCCCCGCCGCGCCGACTGGCCGAAGCCGATGGTGGCCGCCTCGAACTCACGGCCCAGCACCCAGCCACGTTCACATTGTCACTGCTCGCCGTCCGGCGCTGACGAAGCCCACGCGCAGGACGCGCTCAGACGGATCTGACCCAGCAACGTGGGCCGAAAAAGCAGAAACCCCGGGGTTCCAGCGGGAGGAATGGCCATATTCGGCCAGCCCCGATCCGTCTTCGGTGTCAAGTGTGCGTCAAGAAGGCGCCGTCGGGCTCAAGTCACCGGGGCCCGGGGCCGACTGCGAGGCCTGCGACCCCACCGGTGCCGTCTGGGCCGCCCGCCTCGACGACCACCGAGTCACCCTCGCCAATGGTGCCATCGAGGATCAACAGCGCAGCCGGGTCGCCGATCTCGCGTTGGATGATTCGCTTCAGCGGCCGAGCACCGAACGCCGGGTCGTAGCCCTCATGGGCCAACTGCTCCATCGCCGCATCAGAGACATCCAGAGTGATCCGCTTGTTCCCGAGCCGCACACGGAGCCGTTCGAGTTGCACGTCGACGATCCGACGAAGATCGGCTTCGCTCAGCGACCTGAAGCGCACGATGTCATCGACTCGGTTGATGAACTCGGGCTTGAAGAAGTCTTGGGGGTCGCCCGGCAGGTTCGACGTCATGATCAACACGACGTTCGTGAAGTCGACCGTACGTCCCTGCCCATCGGTGAGACGACCATCGTCGAGCACCTGGAGCAGTGTGTTGAAGATGTCGGGGTGCGCCTTTTCGATTTCGTCGAGCAGCACGACGGAGTACGGGCGGCGACGAACCGCTTCGGTGAGCTGGCCGCCTTCGTCATAGCCGACGTATCCGGGTGGGGCGCCGACGAGGCGCGACACGGAGAACTTCTCCATGTACTCGCCCATGTCGATACGAACCATGGCCTTTTCGTCGTCGAACAAGAACTCGGCGAGCGCACGCGCCAGCTCGGTTTTGCCCACACCCGTTGGCCCGAGAAACATGAACGAACCAATTGGACGATCGGGGTCGCTCAAGCCGGCACGGCTGCGGCGGATGGCGTTGGCCACCTTGTTCACCGCGTTGTCCTGGCCGATGACCCGCTTGTCGAGTAGCCCTTCCAGGTTAACCAGCTTCTGGGTTTCGGACTCCATCAACCGGCTCATGGGGATGCCGGTCGCCTTGCCGATGACTTCGGCAATGTCTTCAGCGTCGACCTCTTCTTTCAGCATCGCATTTGTTTCCTGCAGCTGATCGAGGTGCGTCGTCGCCTCTTCGATTCGCCGTTCGAGTTCAGGAATGCGGCCGTAGCGAATCTCAGCCGCGAGCTCAAGGTCGGACTCGCGGTCGATCTGCGGCCGCAGTCCTTCCAGCTCCTCTTTGAGCGATCGAATCGCGTCGATGGCCTGCTTTTCCTGTTCCCAATGCTCCTTCATTTCAGAAACGGACGCATTGAGCTGTGCGAGTTCGTCGTGCAACATCTCGAGCCGCTCGGCGGAAGCCTTGTCGCTCTCCTTTTCGAGTGCGACCTGTTCGATCTCGAGTTGGAAGATCCGCCGCTGGACGACGTCGATCTCAGTCGGGAGCGAATCGATCTCGATGCGCAGCTTCGACGCTGCTTCATCCATGAGGTCAATCGCCTTGTCGGGCAGGAAACGCGCCGTGATGTAGCGGTCAGAGAGCACTGCTGCGCTGACGAGCGCCGAGTCTTGGATGCGCACACCGTGGTGCACCTCGTAGCGCTCCTTGAGCCCGCGCAAAATGCCGATCGTGTCTTCTACCGAGGGTTCGCCGACGTAGACCTGCTGGAAACGGCGTTCGAGCGCCGGATCTTTCTCCACGTACTTGCGGTATTCGTCGAGGGTGGTCGCACCGATCATCCGCAGCTCACCGCGGGCCAGCATCGGCTTGATCATGTTGCCGGCGTCCATTGCGCCTTCGGCACCACCGGCGCCGACAATGGTGTGCAGTTCGTCGACAAAGGTGATGACCTCGCCCTCGGCGTCGGTGATCTCCTTGAGGACCGCCTTGAGTCGCTCTTCGAACTCACCGCGGTACTTGGCCCCAGCGAGCATCGAACCGATGTCGAGCGCAATGAGCCGCTTGTTTTTCAGTCCTTCGGGGACATCACCGTCTGCGATGCGCGCCGCAAGGCCTTCGACAATGGCCGTCTTGCCGACGCCGGGTTCGCCGATGAGAACCGGGTTGTTCTTAGTACGTCGCGAGAGGACTTGGATCGTGCGTCGAATCTCGTCATCGCGGCCGATGACCGGGTCGATCTTGCCCTCATGAGCCCGGGCAGTGAGGTCTTGGCCGTACTTCTCGAGTGCGCCGAACTTCTCCTCGGGGTTCTGATCGGTGATGCGGTGCGAGCCGCGGACGTCTTTGAGCGCCACGAGCAGCTCTTCGGAGCCGACGTCGAGGCGATCGTTCATGGCCAACAACAGGTGCTCGACGGACAAGAAGTCGTCACCGAGATCCTTTTGATATTTCTCCGCGTTGCTGACCTTGTTGGTCAGCTCCTTGCTCATGCGCGGCTCGTTGCCGCCGAAGGCCTTCGGGAGCGCTTGGACGCGCTCGTCGACCTTGTTGCGCACCATCAACGGCGCCTGTCCAAGCTTGGCGAGCACTGCTGGCACGATGGTGCCCTCCTGGCGCATCAATGCGCCAAGCACGTGATCGGGCGTCAACTCAGGGTTCGACAGCTCTTTTGCCTGGTCGATGGCAGCCGAAAAGGCCTCCTGAGTCTTCAGTGTCCACTTCTTCGGATCGAGTGCCATGCTCAACGTTCCTCACTGGTTCGTATGTTTATCAATAATGCTGAGTGTCATTATATCAAGTTCGGGGAACAGTCAGTTGGAGATGCGCCACGATGCCTTCGGCAGTGTGGGCCAGATCCTTGTACCCCCGCACGTCATCGGGCATTGCCTCGAGCGCGACGGCCAAACGACGGCGCGCTGCGGGTGTCACCACCGTGTCGAGCGGTGCGACATAGGTACGAATGGTGAACAGCACACAATTTGTTGCCGGGAAGCGGCGCAGGGTTTCGCGTTCAACACGCAGAAACATCTCCTCCGGCGCAAGGTCAGCAGGCCGCGGTGCCGCGGTGCCATCAATCGGCGTGTACCAGTCAGCGGTGTCGAGGATGCCCCAGCCAAGGCGCCAGTAACTCCGGTCGGGGCGAAGCCGATCGAAGAACCGATCAACCGGAACCGCGAGCTGGTCATTGAGGCGGGCCACGGGAGCGTGCACCTCGACCATCGTCAACCCCAGCTTGGATCGAAGGTCCCATCGGTTTGGGAAGCAGACCGAGCCGCCACCGAAACGCAACTCTGGTCCGTTGGCGCCTGGACGTTCGACCATCAGCACCAAGTCCTCGGGCACCAGGCGCGCTGCGGCATCAAGCGGGTGGAGATCATCGCGCAGCGGTGCGCCGACGTGGGCAGCGATGGCCTCGGCAATTTCGGTCGACTCGGGCTCGATGCCGTCGAGCGCTGCGAACACCGTGTCCGGATGCCGCTGGTTCAACTCGGTTTTGTACGCCAACGCCGCTGGGGCGTCGGGGCCCCACTCGATCCAGTTGTCGAGATCGAGTGGCCGAACACCGAGCCGCCACTTGAAGTCGCCACTGGTCGGCCCCTCCCTGAACGGCAGATACGGCGGTGCACTCGACACATTGCCCACGTTACGACGTCGCCACCTCGGCCGGTCCTGCCCGGCCGCCGATTTATGTCACGACGGACTGACGCTCGACGGCTTCGTTCGTGACACAAACGGCGGCGCACATATCGCAACGCCGGGAAGGGTGTGACAACTGCTCGGTATCGTGAGATGGATGTCTCGCAACCGCCCACCCCACGTTCCGCAAGGCACGTGGCGATCGGGCGCACTGCATGTGTGGGGCTGGAACGGTCTCGACACCGCATCGATGGCATGGCTCTACTCGGGCTTCCGCAAGATTGGCGACGACGGCCGGCGGACCGGCTGGCACGACTCCCCGATCTCCTACGGGGCCATTGGCCGCATCACCATCGACGTTCCGGGTCACCCCACAATGCACGCCTCGTCGGTGCAGCTCGACGCCATCGGCACGGCCGTGTGGCTCAGCGAACTCCCCGAAGCGGAGTTCCTGAGCGACTCGCTGCGCTGGTTTGCGCGGATCGCCGAGTTGGCACGCCGGACAGTGGCCACCAACCGGATCGTGCCCGTGATCGACACCGAAGGACCATTCACCGTCGGACGCTGGAAAGCCGTCACCGACGACCAGATCGATGACGTGTTGATTGCACTTGGTGCATCGATGCCGGACATCTGCGTTGCCGGATCAGGTGTCACCGTCGCGACGATCTACACCCAACTCGTCGATGGCATCGCCCGTTCGTTTCTCCATCAGGCCGGATGGAAGGCCGAGCTGGGGCGTCAACGCAAGCCGCACTACCAGGCCATGCGGGCACTGTTCGGAGCGCTCTCCAAGCCCGATCACGTCATGCGGGGCAACACCGACGGCTACGACGTCGCCGTCCAGCACCTGCGCGACGATCTTGATCGACATCGTCGTCGGCTCAATGGCGAGCCCGTCCTCGTGCCGCGCCTCCGCCTGCTGATCGCCGATGACCCGCTCGACCCGTGGATTGTTCGACTCGAACTGGTCGACGACAGCGACGCCGCTCGCTGGTGTTCGGCCAACGACGTGTGGGAGCGCAACCAGGTCGCCATCGACGTCGCGCGCGGCGAAGAACACCTCGACGCGCTGGGTGACTTGATCAGCGACCTCGTCACGCGAGTCGTGGCCATCCCCGGACTCGGTGACCTCGCCGCCGAGCACGAGCCGACCAGAGTCGAGCTCGAACTCGACGTGGCCGAAGACTTCATCGACATCGCACCAGCCGAACTCGACAGATTGGGCATTGAACTCATCGGCCCCGAGCGGCTGATCCGCACGCGCGTCAACGTCTCGGGCGAAGCCACGCCAGCACCTCCCGACGACCGCAAAAAGCAGTTCAGCAAGGACGCCCTCGTCGAGTGGAAGCTCGTCATCGGCGACGAACAGATCTCCGACGCTGAACTCGCACGCGCCGAGGAAGCCGGGGCCACGCTGCTCCACACCGGCCAGCGCTGGGTGCGCATTGACGCCGACGAGCTACGGCGCAAACGCGAGCGGCTCACCGACCTCAAGGCCAACCACAGCAAGGTCAAGCCACTCGAGTTGATGCGGCTCGCGAACGACGACGACAGCACCGAAGACAATCCGCTGATCTTTGTCCACGATGGGCGGGGCCCAGAAGAAGGGGCAGACCCGTACGACGACGCCGGCATCGGTGAACGTGACCGCGTTGCTGCGGACTGGGTGCGCGAACTCCTTGCCGGCTTACCTGACGAACAACTCGAAGAGAAACAGGAATCATCGGAGTTTCGTGGCGAGCTGCGCCACTACCAACGCCGCGGCCTGGCCTGGCTGCAATTTCTCGCCAAACTCGGCCTCGGTGGCGTGTTGGCCGACGATATGGGGCTCGGCAAGACGGCGACCACGTTGGCCCACCTGCTCGAACGCCCCGGCCCACACCTCGTCATCTGCCCGCTGAGCGTCGTCCGTAACTGGCGCACTGAGAGCGAACGGTTCGCACCCAAGCTCGACGTCACCGTGCATCACGGCGCAACCCGCAAAAAGAACGTCAGCACCGGCCACGACGAAAGCGGCGAACTGTTCTCGATCCATCCGGAACACCAGCTCGTCATCACCACCTACGGGCTGCTTCCCCGCGACCTCGAACACCTCGGCGAAATCGAGTGGTCAACCGTCGTCCTCGACGAAGCCCAGATGGTCAAGAACCCAAACACAAAGGCCGCCAAGGCAGTCCGAGCCCTCACCGCCGACCAGAAGTTGGCGCTCACTGGCACGCCGGTCGAGAACCGGTTGAGCGAACTGTGGGCCATCCTCGACGCGGTCAACCCCGGCCTGCTCGGCAGCCTCACCAAGTTCCGCGACAAGTTCGGAACGCCAATCGAACGTCACCATGACCCCGATGCCGCAGCGCGGTTGCGACGCATGACGCAACCGTTCATCCTCCGCCGGACCAAAGCCGACAAGCGACTCCTGCCCGACCTGCCCGACAAGATCGAGCAGATCGCGTACGCCAAGCTCACCAAAGAGCAGGCAACGCTGTATCAAAAGATCGTCGACCAGCTCCTCCACGACGCCGAACAAGAGAGCGGGATGCGCCGACGCGGCCTGGTGCTGGCCGCGCTCATGCGGCTCAAGCAGGTGTGCAACCACCCGGCACACGCACTGAAAGACGGTTCGCGCCTGGCAGGCCGATCCGGCAAGCTGACGCGATTCGACGAGTTGGTCACCGACTTGCTCGACCAGGGCGAACGAGCCCTGGTGTTCACCCAGTTCCGCGAGATGGGCGAGCTCTTGAACCAGCATGTAACCGAACAATTCGGGTTCGATCCACCATTCCTGCACGGCGGCGTCACCCGCCTCAAACGCGACCTGATGGTCGATCAGTTCCAGGACGGCACGGGGCCCGCGCTCCTGCTCGTGTCACTCAAGGCCGGCGGCACCGGACTCAACCTCACGGCGGCAAGTCAGGTCATCCACTACGACCGTTGGTGGAATCCCGCAGTCGAAGATCAAGCAACCGATCGCGCCTGGCGACTCGGACAGCAACGCACCGTCAACGTCCACAAGCTGGTCTGCGAGGGAACCGTTGAAGAACGCATCGGCCAGGTCATCGACGACAAACGCAAACTGGCCGATGCTGTTGTCGGGACCGGCGAAGCGTGGTTGAGCGAGCTGTCAACCGACGACCTCCGCGACCTTGTCGTGTTGGAGCAGGAATCGTGATGGGCGTGATCGAATTATGAGTCGGCCCCGCAAGCCATTCGGCACAAGTCAGCCAGGCCGTCTACCGGCAACGATGATGAAGGTCCTCGCAGCCGAGATGAGCGACCCGACGCGGCATCGTCGTGGCAAGCAGTACGCAAGCGACGGGTCGGTGCTCGACATCATCATCGACGAAGGTGTGGTCACCTGCGAGATCCAAGGGTCGCGCTCGATGCCTTACGTCGCCACCGTTGAGGTCACCCGTGGCAGCGGGATGCCATTGCGGCGTGACATCACCTGCACGTGTAGTTGTCCGGACGACGACAACTGGGACGGGCATGCCTGCAAGCACGTCGTCGCCACGCTGTACACGTTGAGCAATGAGTTTCTGATCGAACCCGCGCTCCTCGACGTGTGGCGCCGGCAGGGAGCGGACGACAACGACCCGTCCTCTGACTTCGCCGACCCACCGGACTTCGACGACACGCCGACACGCGGGACGCGGCGACATCTCTCACTCGTGCGCGACGACGAGCACGATGACGAGCCACCGCCCGCACCCCCACCGCACGTCGTCGAGGATTCGCTCCGGCCGGTGCTCGTCCTTCAGCCCGGAACCGAATTGCCAGAAATTCCCGTGCTCGAACGCGCCGACTTACGACCGCCAAAGGACCGCGATCTGGCCGCGGTGCTACGCGATGCGATGCAGCACATGCGCGTGGACTGGGACTGAGCCGGCTGCGACGTCGTCAGGGATCGTCCTGTGCCAGGCCCGGACTGACCGGTTCAGGCAGGGTTGTCGGCGGCGAGCCGGAGGACTTCATCTTCGGGAAATGACCCGATCCAGCCAGTGATCGGCGTGCCGTCGGCTTTGAGCATCACTGCGGTTGGCTGCGAACTGACGCCAATGGTCTGCCACGAAATGAACGACTCGTCCCACAGCATGTCGAAAGTCGTGCCGAACTTATTATCGAAGTCGTTGGCCTGACCGAGGCTGTCCTGCGTACCGAGGCCAATTACTCGGACCTTGTCACCGTGTTCTTGAGCAAACTGCTCAACATCGGGAGCTTCCCGACGGCAGGTGGGTCAATTCGGTGCCCACATCCACAGCAGGATCGGCCTGTCGGTGCTCCAGTTCGCGCAGAATCGGCCGGCTGACCGATTCAACGACTGCTTCAAGCCCGGTGTTGGCCTCGCCGACCACGCGATCGAGCCGCGTACTCATCTCCTCATGACGGCGATTGGAGTGTGCGCCAATTTCAGTGAGTCGTTCCTCGAGTACACATTGGACTTCAGACTGAAAGCCCGTCTGGGATTGCTGTGCGCGTTCAAGGCCCTGAGCCAGCGCTCGGACCTGCTGGTCAGACTGCGATCGCGCGGCGCGCTCGGCGGAGATCTCGTCGCGTAGGGCCTGGACGGCGCTTCGAACCTGTCCGCTGTACTCGGTCAGCTGTTGCTAAACCGCAGCAACGATCTGCTGCTTCACGGCGTTGAGCTCATCAGTCATTGCTGCCTCCTTTTTCTCGTTGTGGCGGATGCGGGGTCGGGTGATTGGTCAAGGTGACCTCCAGACATCTATCGACCAATGACGAGCACCTCTTGAGGATTTACTGAGGGTCGTCAACTGTTCAGCGAGGAGGACCCGTGAGCTGGTGAAACGTCGCTGTGAGCGGCCGCGCTTACCGGCGCAGATCGTGTCGAAGGCGAGCGCGACGACCCACAATCGGTTGCGCCCACTTGGGCAGAACTTCACACAGCGCTGCCAGAGACATGACACAAACCACCGCCCTTGGCCGGCGTTCCAGGGGCTGCGTTGCCAGACGTAGGCTCCTGGGATGCGCGTGCACCTGGTCGACGGCACCTACGAACTTTTCCGCCAGCACTTCGGTACGGCATCTCGCCATCGCGACAGCCATCCACACGCAGCTGCCGCTGGTGTGGTCGCATCGACGCTCGCGCTGATCGAAGACGGCGCCACACATGTCGGGGTCGCCTCGGACCACGTGATCGAGAGCTTCCGCAATGCCCTGTACCCCGGCTACAAGACCGGTGAGGACATGGATCCTGACATCAAGGAGCAGATCCCCGTGATGGAGCGGGCCCTCGCAGCTGCCGGATTCACCGTGTGGCCGATGATCGAATTCGAAGCCGACGATGCACTTGGCGCCGCCGCTCGTATCGCCGGGTCCGACCAACGAGTCGAGCAAGTCCTCATCGTCACCGCCGACAAAGACCTCGGCCAGTGCGTCGAGGGCGACCGCATCGTCCAATTCGATCGGCGCAACCGCTTGATCATCGACGAAGCCGGGGTCACGGAGAAGTTCGGGGTCGGGCCAGCGTCGATTCCCGACTACCTCGGCCTGGTCGGTGACAGCGCGGACGGATTCCCCGGTCTTCCCGGTTGGGGGGCGAAAAGTTCAAGCGCGGTCCTCGCTCGATACGAACACTTGGAGAACATCCCCGCAGCCCCCGGACAGTGGGACGTACCCGGCCTGCGCGGCGCCGCGAAACTGGCAGCCACACTGCAGGCACAGTTCGACGATGCGTTGCTCTTCCGACAGATCGCCACCCTCGACTACGACGTCGAGGTCGGCAGCGTCGACGATTGGCAGTGGGGTGGTCCGACAGCGGACTTCGCAACGATCTGCGGCGAACTCGACAACCCCGAACTACTCGCGTACGCCGAGCGGCTTGCTCGCTGAGGTGGCCCTGAACCAGCCGTTCGGCGATCTCGGCGCGAGCTTCACCGAATTGCTGGGCAGGTCACGCCGAGATCGAAGCGCAACTTGCTGATGACATCTCGCCGACTGAGGTGATGACCAGGCGATCTGCGGCACACAGACGATGCCGATGAAGGCTGCTACCTTCCGGTCCTGACCTGGTTCACGGGCGTCCGTTGCACAGGACCCGGTCACCACCTCACTCGGCGAGATCGCCGTGACCGAAATGATAGCCGGTCCGGATATCCTTCCGACCGACGATCTCATTGAGTTTGTCCACCCGGGAGGGGTGCGAGAGCGGCCGAATCGGCACGCTTGGAAAGCGTGTGAAGGGCAACCTTCCGAGGGTTCGAATCCCTCTCCCTCCGCCATGGGGTCTTAGAAGAAAAACC
>NZ_CAXCAM010000041.1:0-23793 GCF_963980585.1 uncultured Ilumatobacter sp. | reverse complement strand
GCCGACACCGAGGCACCCGCCGACACCGAGGCACCCGCCGACACCGAGGCACCCGCCGACACCGAGGCTCCGGCCGCCGGTGGATCCGATGGCATTCTTCGTCTGGGCGGCATCCTGCCCGAGACGGGCAACCTCGCCTTCCTCGGACCGCCGGAATTCGCCGGTGTCGAAGCAGCTATCGCTGACGTGAACGCCGCTGGCGGCGTGCTCGGCGCAGACATCGAGTGGCTCCCGGGCGACTCGGGCGACAACGGCGAAGTGGCCAACGCCACGGTCGACCGCCTCCTCGCCGAAGACGTCGACGGCTTCATCGGAGCAGCAAGCTCCGGCGTGTCGCTGACCGTGATCGACAAGATCACCCAGGCCGGCAAGGTCCACTTCAGCCCGGCGAACACCTCGCCGACCTTCACCGACTACGACGACAACGGTCTGTACTTCCGTACCGCACCGTCCGACGTCGTGCAGGGTGCAGCACTCGCTGACATCATGATCGCTGACGGCGCCGCCTCGGCCACCTTCCTCGTGCTCAACGATGCCTATGGCACCGGCCTGCTCGAGTTCACCCAGGGTCCGTTCGAGGCCCAGGGCGGCGTGGTCGACCTCGCCGAGATCTATGACCCGAAGGCTGAGAACTTCGACGACGTCGTCGCGAAAGCTGTGGACGCTGGTTCCGACGCCATCGTCATCATCGGTTTCGACGAGACCTCAAAGATCCTCACCGGTCTCATCGAGAACGGCGTCGGCCCGGCTGACAAGCTGATCTACGGTACAGACGGCAATATGGGTAACGCTCTCGCAGCTGCGTTCGATGACCCCACGGTCCTCGCTGGCATGCGTGGCACGCTCCCGGGCGTCGACGTTGATGGCGAACTTGCGGACTTCCGCGACAAGCTGCTCACTGTCGATCCTGAGCTGCTCGACTTCTCGTACTCCGCCGAGTCGTACGACACGGTCATCATCATGGCACTCGCTGCAACCGTTGCTGGCTCGGACGATGGCGTGGCCGTCGGCGCGGCGATCAACGACGTGACCCGTGGCGGCGAAAAGTGCACCACCTACGCCGACTGCCTCGTACTCGCCGAGGCCGGCACCGACTTTGACTACGACGGCGTTTCTGGCCCGCTCGAGTTCCGCGACGAAGGTGAGCCCACCCAGGCCTCCATCCTCATCCTGGAATTCGACGAGACCGGCACCATCGTCGTCAAGGGCGCCGTTCAGGGTTCGGTCGAGGTCTGATTTATTCAGCACCTTGCTGATCTTCTGATCAACAACTGAAAGGGCCCGGGGCTTGCGCCCCGGGCCCTTTGGTTTTTCAGCTAGCCAGCGCCAACGCCGACCAAGCCCAAAATGAGCATGGTCTGTCCAACGTGGTAGGGGACCATGACAGCGAGCCGATTGAACGTGTCTGGTCCCAGGAATTGCCGTTGGCCCAGCACCCAATCGCTGACAGCAAAAAGTGCCGCTCCGGCAATTGCCAGCCATCTCCCGGTCCCGATCGCGGTGATTACCATGGCAGCGATGATCCCGGCATAGAACAACACTGCGGCCATCATCGCTCGGCCTCCCGATTCACGTGCTGCCGGAACAACCGATGGCAAGAACCTCCACGCGAACAGCCCGGTCACGAACAACACCCCCCACCATGCCGTGGCACCCGCGCCCACGACCAACGCCGCCGCTGCGTACAAAGCGTGGCCCGTCGCAAAGGCGAGCAAGCCACGGATGAACCAGGTCGTTCCCTCCCCGAGCAAAGCAGCATCGCCCAGCACGCCAAAGATGGCAGCACCGACGACCAGCCAACGGACGTCTGCCGGTGCTGATCCGGCGACTGCTGCAACGACGACCAGCAAGGCCATTGTCAACGGCTTCCACACCACCTCAACCTTGCGACGGCCAGTCGCGACCGCCCACCAATCAATCGCTACGGCAACGGCGGCGAGGGCTCCGGCGGTGAGGATCAGTCCTGGTGATCCTTGACCAGGGTGCCGAGGTAGAGCTCAATCACCTTCGGATCAGTCAACAGTTCCTTGCCCGTCCCGGTGTACGCATTCGACCCTTGATCGAGTACGTAGCCGCGGTCACAGATCTGGAGACACCGACTGGCGTTCTGCTCGACCATCACAATCGAAACACCGGCCTTGTTGATCTGGTGACAACGAATGAACACCTCATCTTGCAGTGCTGGCGAGAGGCCCGCTGACGGTTCGTCGAGCAGCAGGACCGAGGGATCCATCATCAGCGCCCGCCCCATCGCCAACATCTGACGTTCGCCGCCCGACAACGACCCGGCGCGCTGGTCGGCGCGCTCCATAAGTCGCGGGAACATGTCACCGATGATGCCGACCCGCTCCTTGTACAGGGGCGGGTTGAGGAAGGTACCCATCTCGAGATTTTCCGTGACGGTGAGGGCAGAGAACACGTTGTTGTTCTGCGGCACGTAGCCAATACCTCGGCTCACCAGCTTGTTCGCCTTGAGATTGGTGATTTCTTCGCCGCGATGGCGGACTTGGCCGTCACGGACATTGACCAGACCGAACATCGCTTTGACGAGAGTCGACTTGCCGGCGCCGTTTGGACCGATGATGCCCACGAGTTCACCTTCGGCGAGTTCCAACGAACAGTCGTTCAAGATGTTGACGCCCGGAATGTAACCGGCAGTCAAGTTGTCCGCGATGAGGAGCGGCTCAGGCTGTTTCGCTGGTGGGGTCGGGGAGGTTTCAGACATCGTCATTGCTCACAGTTCAGCGTCGAGATCAAGCGCGGCATGGTGGTGCGTGCCGAGATACGCATCGACGACCGCCTGATTCTGACCGATCGATGCAGGTGGTCCCTCGGCGATGATGCGACCTTCGGCCATCACAATCACCCAGTCCGAAATTTCTTGCACCATGTCCATGTCGTGTTCGACGAAAAGCACCGTCATACCGGCGTCTCGCAGCCCGGTGACGTGCCCCAGTAACGACTGGGTCAATGCTGGGTTGACCCCCGCCATCGGCTCGTCGAGCATGACCATTGACGGCTCGACCATCAACGCCCGAGCCATTTCGAGCAGCTTGCGCTGTCCACCAGACATCGTGCCGGCGAACTCGTCGCGCATGTGCGAGAGCTTGAAGCGATCGAGCAGCGCATCGGCGCGGGCCTCGATCTCGCGTTCCTGGCTTTTCCACATGAACGGCAGCACCGAACGCCACAGCGATTCGCCTTTTTGACCGGTCGCCCCAAGCTTCATGTTCTCGATCACCGTCATCTTGGACAGCGCCTTGGTCAGCTGGAATGTGCGCACCATGCCGTAGTTGGCAATCTTGTGTGCCGGCACCTTGTCAATGTTGTGCCCGTCGAACACTCGAGTCCCCTCATCAGGGGTATCGAAATTCGTCAACAGATTGAAGAACGTCGTCTTACCCGCACCGTTGGGACCGATTAGCGCGGTGATCACGCCGCGCTGAATCTCCACATGGTCGGCATCAACAGCGGTGAGACCGCCAAAACGGCGGACCACATGGTCCGCGACCAGAATCGGGTCAGGCTTCTTGGCCCCAGGCTCCCAGGGCACATCGGCGAGCGCCGCACGCGCCGCCTGCGAATCGACACCAGCAATCTTGTCCGACGTAATCACGCTCATGTCGCTGCTGTGGGTCGCTGGCCCAGCGTGCGGTCCAGCGTCGGGAATCAGGTCATCTTTGAGTTTGTCGTCAAACTGGTTACCGGTCATCGAGTGCCATCTCTTCCTTGTTCCCAAAGATTCCCTGCGGCCTGAACGCAGCCAGCAGTGCAAGGCCGAGGCCCATCAGCATGAATCGGACCTGGCCCACTTGCGTGCCGGTCATGATCGACTCAGGAATCACCTCCGCGGCGACCCCTTCTCGAAGGAACGTGTCCGAGAAGTTGAGGAGGCCATACAGCAGCGACGCTCCGACGATTGGCGCCAGCACCTTGCCGGCACCACCAAGGATCAGTGCGACCCACACAAAGAAGGTGACATCTGTGATGAAGTTGTCAGGCTGAGCAACCGAGAACCCAATGGCTCGGATCATGCCCCCGACAGCACCGAAAACGCCGCCCAGAATCAGGGCCTGCATCTTGTAAGAGTAGGCGTTCTTGCCCAACGACCGTGCAGCGTCTTCGTCTTCGCGAATCGCTTTGAGCACACGTCCCCACGGGCTCCGAACAAGGAGCCAACAGATCGTGGCACCGATCGCCAGAACCACCCAGCCGACGATCACCAAGAACATTTGGTTGCCGGTGAACAGGTTGAATAGGTACCGATCCTGCGTGCCGAAGGGACTCATGTCGTAGAAGGTGCCGGAGAACCCTGTCAAGCCGTCTGACGAATTGGTCCACTTCTTGATGCCGGGCGTGGGCGAACGGACAACGATGCGAAAGATCTCGGCGACCGCGATGGTGACGATTGCGAGATAGTCCGCCCGGAGCCGGAGCGTCGGGATGCCCATGATCAAAGCGAAGACGACGGGAAACACGACCACGCCGACAAAGATGCCCAGCCAGAACAGGGTGCTCTCGCTGAGATCCCAGCCAAAGTTGCGGTTCGCTGCCGGCCCGATGGTCGCCACCATCATTGCGAGGCCGTAGGCACCAGCGGCCATAAAAACCGCCTGGCCGAAGTTGAGCAATCCGGTATAACCGAAGTGCAAGTTGAGGCCGATCGCGGCCAGGGCGAAAACAATGAAGCTTTCCCCGATGAGCCCGCGGAACAGGCTCTCGATGATTGATCCCCAATCCATGGCGCTCCCCTATCCGATCCGTTCCGCTCGTCCCAGGAGGCCCTGCGGGCGCACCAGAAGGATGATGATCAGCGCCATCAGCGCACCAACGTTTTTCATGTCCCCTGGGATGATCAGGGTCGACATCTGGATGAACACACCGGCGATGATGCTGCCAAGCAATGCGCCGTAGGCCGTACCCAGGCCCCCGAGGGTGACCCCGGCGAACATGAGGAGCAACAAACGGAAACCCATCTCCCAGTTGATGTTCTCGGTGAGTCCGAAGAGCACCCCACCAAGGCCCGCCAACGCGCTGCCGACGATCCAGACGTAGCGAATGACCTGTTCCACGTCGATGCCTGATGACTCGGCGAGGTCGCGGTTGTCTGAGACCGCACGCATGGCCTTGCCGACTCGCGTCCTGCTGAGCGCTGTGGCAACACCAACGAGCACCACAGCGGAAAACACCACGATGAAGATGTCTTTGCGCAGCATCGTGAACAATCCGAAGAATTCAACCTGCTGGCCGATCCGGTAATCCCGATAGAAGCCAGCACGACCGCCGAACTGATACAGGAAGACGTACCGGAAGAAGATCGACAGGCCGATCGAGACCACCAACGCCGAGATCAGGCTGGCGCCGCGGTTGCGGAGCGGCTTCCACACAAATCGATTGAAGAGACCGCCCGCGATGCCGGCAAAGAGGACGGCCATCACAGCGCCAAAGGCCAGCGACGTCATCCAGGTGCCCAAGAAGTCAATTTGCCAGGTCACATGAAAGACGTATGCCGTCATGGCCCCAAACGTGACCATCTCGCCATGGGCGAAGTTCGTCAGGCCCGTTGTGCCGTAGATGAGCGACAAGCCGATGGCGCACATCGCGATAATCATGCCGAGCTTGATGCCGTCGACGAACAGCTGCACGGCCCGGATCGAGTTGGACTCCTCAACCACCCGCTCACCCAACGGAAACAGCGTGTTCTTGTTCGTGGAGGGCTGCACTTCGACACCGGTCAACGGGTTGTTGTCAGGGTTGCGCAACTCGAAGCCCTGCAGCGTCGCGGTATCGAGCTCGACGGAGTACACGCCTGGGCCGGGCAACTCGACGAGCCAGACGCCTTCGGCGTCGGTTGTGGCGGTTCCGACTTCGTTGCCATCGGCGTCAACGACGGAGAACTCGACGCCCTCGACGAAGATGTCCTCGCCGGCGTCATCCTTGGCGCGCATGGTTCCGCCAACGGTTTCGCCGCCGTCCTGAGCCATCGCCGTTCCACCGACGGCGAGAACCGCCATCAATGCAGCGACAAATCCAAGCAGGGTGATCAACCAAGTCGGGCGCCGACCTGGTCGCTGATGTGGGGTGTGAGTCGCTCGCCCAATGGACGGCTCCCCGAGAGACCTGAGCAGCACGGGGGATACTCTAGGCGCGCGTCACTGCGGGCTGCACAATCTTCGTTTTGTGCTGTGGGATCGGCGTTTCGACGG
Organism: uncultured Ilumatobacter sp.; assembly: GCF_963980585.1. Classification (NCBI taxonomy): domain Bacteria; kingdom Bacillati; phylum Actinomycetota; class Acidimicrobiia; order Acidimicrobiales; family Ilumatobacteraceae; genus Ilumatobacter; species uncultured Ilumatobacter sp. Next base: position 17,587 of record NZ_CAXCAM010000041.1, on the reverse strand, counting down.
TCGCGAGAAGCAGCCTGATCGTCATCACCCACAAACCTGTGGCCAGCGCGATGTGGATGCCGACCAGCAGTTCGGGCACTCCGTTGAAGTATTGGGTGTAGCCGACCGCGGCCTGGAGGAGACCAACAAAGATCCAGCCGGACAGTGCGACCCGGACCCCAGCGGTGGAGTCAGCACCGTCTCGAATCGTCCAGGCGAGCAGACCTGCCACGGCGAGGGCGATGAGCACCGTCGCACTGTGCATGCGGGCCACGTTCGAGATGTCGAAACCGAACCGGCGCACGTCTTGCTCGCCCGCATGGGGTCCGGTGCCCGTGACGATGGTGCCCGTCACCAGTGCGGCGGCGGTGAGCGCTGTCAGCGCGGCCGCCAGCTGGCCAGGTCGACCGCGCCAACTGGTCGCGGGGCTGGAATGGCTGGATTGGCTGGAATGGCTGGCACCGGGCGACGAGCGATGCACCGCGATCATGCCGAACGCGATGGACACCATGGCCAGCAGAAAGTGCGATTGCACGAGGGCAGGGTGCAGATCCGTTCGGACAGCGATGCCGCCGACGACGCCGTTTGCGAGCACAGACACGAGCACGCCGACAGCAGGCCAACGCAGTCCGCTGACTCGCGGACGAACCCGGAACGCAGCAATCGCCAAGAGCAGTGTCGGGATCCCGATCACCCCGCTCAGCAACCGATTGATCTGTTCGATCGCAGTGTGCCCCGACGAGACGTCAACAAAGCGTTGACTGTTGCAGTTCGGCCAGTCGTCGCAGCCGAGGCCGCTCCCGGTGAGGCGAACAATTCCGCCCGCCACCGTGAGCAGACAAACGCCCGCCGTCGTCATGATGGCGAGTTGGCGATATCGGGTGACGTCGCGTAGCGCTGCCATAGCCACCAAGGCTACGACTAGCGTCGGTTGTGTGCTGAGTTCGTTCGACGACTTTCCCATCCATCAGACGTCACATCCCATCGCCCAGACGGCAGGAACCGACCTCAATCACTACGACCGGTACTTCTTTAACGGCTACACGCGTGACACCCGACTGTTCTTCGCAGCCGCCATGGGGCTGTATCCAAATCGTCACGTGGCGGACGCTCACTTCAGCGTCGTCGTCAATGGCACCACGGTCGATGCCGAACAAATCAACGTCCACGCATCACGCCGGGCACCACTCGACCGTTCCGAAGCCAACATCGTCGGCCCGATCCAGGTCGAGGTGCTCGAACCTTTACACGCGCTGCGGATCGCTGTCGACGCGCCCGAACACGGCCTCCGCGCCGACCTCACCTTTGTGCGCCGCTCCGCGCCGATCCAGGAACCGCACTTCTTCCACCAGGTGGGCCAGCGCGTGCTGATGGATTCCACTCGCATGACCCAGTTCGGCGGATGGGAGGGCTGGATCGAGGTCGACGGCGAAGTGATCGATCTGGAACCCGGAGAGACTCTGGGCAGCCGCGACCGGTCGTGGGGTGTGCGGCCCGTCGGCGAGCCCGCTCCGACCGGCGCGCCGGTGGCGGATCCGCAGTTCTACTGGCTGTGGGCGCCGCTCAACTTCGACGCGTTTTCCACGCACTTCGACATCAACGAGATGTTCGACGGCAAACGCTGGCACGAGACCGGGTTCGTGGCACTCGCCAACACCGGCGGAGTGGCGGAGCCCGCCGACGCGATGCGATCGATCGACTATCGCATTGGCTGGCAACCGGGCACCCGACGTGCAGAATGGTTCGAGATCGACTTCGAGCCATGGCAAGGCGAGGCGTCGACCATCCGGCTCGAGCCACTCTTCGACTTCCACATGCTCGGCATTGGCTACGGCCACCCGGACTGGCGACACGGGGCGTGGAAAGGCGAGTTGGCCATTGGTGGCGACCGGTGGACATTGCCCGTTGCGGATCCGAACGCGTTCCATCACATGCACATCCAGTCGATCGTACGAGCGACGACGACCGGCGGTCTCGGCGAGCACACCGGCCTGGGCACTCTCGAACAACTCGCTGTTGGCCGCCACGATCCAACCGGTCTCATCGGCTTAAACGACGGCTGGTCGGACTGAGTTTCAGGTGTGGCGGATGCTCATGCCACCGTCGACGGGGATGATCGCGCCGTTGACGAAACTTGAGGCAGGCAGGCAGAGGTTGAGCGTCATGTGCGCCACCTCCTCAGGCGCGCCGTACCGCCGAAGTGGGACGCGTCGACGCGCGTATTTCTCCTTGGCCGCCGCCTCGATACCGGAGGTCATGCCGGTAACGATCGGTCCCGGACAAATGCAGTTGACCGTCACGCCCGTTCGACCCAGCTCGACTGCGAAACTCTTCGTCAGACCGACAACGCCAGCCTTCGACGCCGCGTAGGCGGCAAGACCTGCGGTGGTGACGAGTGCTTCAGTCGATGCAATGTTGACGATCCGACCCGCGCCGGACTCGACGAGGTGCGGAACCGTCAGACGGATCAGGCGCGCGTGCGCGGTCAGGTTGATGTCGATGGTTTGGGCCCAGTTGGCCTCGAACTCGTCCTCCGGCTGAAATGCCGAGTTGATCATCGACACCCCGGCGTTGTTGACCACGATGGCAAGATGACCTGCCCACTCCAGTGTCTGCGCCACCAAGGCTTTGAGTTGGTCATGGCTCGCCACATCGCACTCAACGCCGAGCGCGGCGTCCGCACCATGCACCGCGCTGATCTCATCGGCAACCGCGGCAACACGCGCGGCGCCAAGGTCGGCGACGACAACACGCACGCCCTCATCAGCCAGCAGGTGGGCAGTGGCCCGGCCCATCCCGCTGGCCGCACCGGTGACGATGGCAACGCTGCCGTGCAAGGAACGCGACAGTTGCGACAGGCGCGTCATGGTCGGATCTCGTAGAAGGCGTTGAGGTTGTGTTTCACGTCAAGCGTTCGAAACTGCGAGAACCCTGCCGCTCCGGACATCTCGCGTGCCTTGCTCTCCGGGAGTCCCAGCGTTCCGAGGCCCTCCCCATCGGGCTCGGACAGTGCTGAAGACATGCACGACAACACGCTGATGCCATACATCAAGGCCGCCATCGGATTCTGCTCAACATTGTCGGTAAAGGTGTCGCGCCCTTTGATGTCCACCAGCAACCACGTGCCGTCCGCAGCGAGCGCCGAGCGGATTGCCTCGACCATCTGGGTGGGATGCGACATGTCATGGATGCAATCAAATGTCGTGACGAAATCGACCGACTGGTCGGTGGGTAACGGATCGATACGCGGGTCGACGAATCGAGCGTTCTTGACACCGGACTCGACACGGCGCGACTCGGCACGGTCGAGGGCGTGCTGCGAGATGTCGTAGCCGACGAAGGTCGAATGCGGGAAGGCCTCAGCCATCATCAGGACCGCTCCCCCGGCGCCACAGCCGATGTCCACCACCGTGATCCCCGTGTGCAGACGTTCGATGATGCCATCGAGACTTGGCAGCACCGTCGGGATCAAGTGGGCCTTGTTCCAGGGTTCGAAACTTCGTTCGATACCGACCGCCCCCTCATGGCCGTGGCTGTCGTAGTCATGGCCGACGCCGGTGCGGAAGCTCTCAGGCATGAGGTCGAGTGCCGCCATTGTCTGCGGAAAGCGATGAAACATTCCGGTACCGCTCGCGGGATGATCCGGTGACGCGAGGACCGCCACGCCTTCGGGCGACAGGCCGAACTTCTCGTTGCCCGCCCCCGCGGTGTCGTCGACATCAAGCAAGCGAGCCGCGGCTTGGTTGTAGGCCCATTCGCGAACCCAACGTTCCGAGAGACCCGTTCGATCCGCCAGCTCGATCGTGGTGATCGCTGTGCCCGCGTCAGCAAGGGCCGTGAAGAGTCCAAGCCGGTCACCGAGATGAATCATCCCGGCGGTCACAGCTCCGCTCAACTGCGTGAAGACGTTGAACCCGAACATCTTCAGCTTGTCGGGATCGGTCTCGACCATGGTCGCGTCTGTCATAGCGCGACTCTAGTTTTCCGCCATCGTCTGTTCGTCAGCGGCTGCGATCGTCCAATGCAAGATGCTCGGAGTTGCCCAACGAGCTCAACCCGAACGCGTGACCGTCACCGAGTTCAAACGTCTGGATGCGGGTGATCGAGGTGTGGTTGAGCTGGAAGCGCTCCCACTGCCACGGGACCGGATCGATGCCGAGCAGATGCCCGATGGCCATCGAGTTCGTTCCGGCGTGAGCGACGAGAGCGATGCGTTGGTCCGGACGGTCGAGGTGCCACACCGGAAGCGCCCCATCAGTTCGCACGCCACCTCGCTGCGCCATAAACCCGTCGACGCCCGCAATGATTCGGTCGGCGAACTCGCGCACCGACTCGCCGCCTTCGAGACCCGTCCAGCGCTCGAGTGATGGGCGAGCGAGCAACTCTCGGTACGCCTCTTGCGCCAGCGAATACGGTGTTCCGTGCCAGTCTGGATCGCCGATCTCATGGAGCCACGGCTCGATCACCTCGGGGCGGTCCAGCACCGAATACAGCGGTTCGGCAGTCTGACGCGCACGCAGCAACGGTGACACAAGCACTTCGTCAAACGACTCGGTGGCCAGCACTTCAGCCATTCGCTTCGCTTGATGATGCCCGAGGTCCGTCAACGGGGGATTCACGACGTTGAGGTCATTGCGCATCCACTCCGGCTGTCCATGTCGGATGAGAACGATCTCCATGGGGGCGCAACCTATCCGGCTGCGGCTCGGTAGGTTGCGGCGCCATGGTGGAAGGCATCGACGCTCCGAGCGGAACGCAGGGCAACGCCGGCTGGCATCCCGACCCGGCCTCTCGTTTCGAGCTGCGCTACCACAATGGTCGGGCCTGGACCGCCGACGTCTCAACCAACGGCGAGCGCTTCGTCGATCCAGCAGGATCTCGACCCAACGCACCGACCGCAGCGCCACAGACCCAGACCGCATCAAGTGCGCCGGTCGGGCGGAATCCGATCGCAACTGCCTCGATGGTGCTCGGCATCATCTCCATCGGCATCGGATGGATGCCCGTCATCGTCGCGCTCGGACTCGTCGCCGCGCTTCTCGCCATCGTTTTTGGCATCACAGGACGTCGACGAGCGAAAACAGCGGGCGTCGGAGCGGGCTTCGCCACGACGGGGCTCATCACCGGAACCGTTGGCCTGCTGGCGTGTGTGGGCGGCGTGCTGTTCACGATGTCACTGCTGCAGGCCGTGGACGAGTTCGAAAACCCGGCCCCGCACGACGCAGCGATCACATCGTGTGCGCGCTCCGGCGACGAAGTCATCGCACGCGGGACGCTGACCAACACGAGCGACAGCACTTCGACGTACACGGTCCGCGTCTTCTTTGTCCGCCCAGGCACCGACAACGCGCGGCACCAGGCGAACGTTGTCATCGATGATGTCGCGCCCGGCCAGACCAAGACGTTCGAGACCACCCGCAATGTCGGCGAACTTGACCTTGAGTGCATCGTCGGAGCGGTCCGCGGTCCGCTCCCGTACGGGGTCGACCCGGGCACCTGATCAGATATCCGATCAGGTTTCGGATCGGCAGGCCCAACCACCGTCGTCTTGACGAGTCAATGAAGCAACGGTCTCGTCGAGGCCGTTGTCAACGGCGTCGCGGTACTCGTCCGCCAACTCAGCAAACTGTGCCCGTCGCACGCTGCTCTCGGTCACATGGATGACCTCATCATTCAGCAACCCCCAGAACGACTCGGTCTCGGACATGCCGAGCAGCAGGATCAACGTTGGTGCATCGTCAGGGATCTCGTCGGCCGGTACCGCCACCTCGGCGCGTTGGCAGATTGGTTGCGACATGTCGTTGCGCCGATCATCGTCTTCTCCGCAGCCGCTGGCGCAGACAGCTACCGCTGCAATGAGTAACGCTGCCAGCGACTTCGAGGCTGGGTTGATCATGTGCTCGACTGTACGGACTCGGCATCTCCGACACTGGTGGCTGACACCCAGGCGTCGAAGAGGCCGGCATAGGTTCCACCCTGCTGGACCAGATCGTCATGGTGGCCGTCTTCGACGAGAACGCCATCAGCCAGGACCAACACCCGATCAGCGCGTGCTGCCGTCGAGAGCCGATGGGCAATCGCGATGGTGGTTCGAGTTGACGCCAGCACGTCGAGCGCTCGAGCGATGCGCACCTCCGTGAGTGCATCGACGCTGGAGGTTGCCTCATCGAGAATCAGTACATCGGGATCGGCAAGCCCAGCGCGTAGGAGCGCCACCAATTGGCGCTCGCCAGCGCTCAATTGGCCGCCGCGCTCACCGACTCGTGTGTCGAGTCCTTCGCTGAGCGCATCGACCCACTCGCCAACGTCGAGGTCCCGCACGATGGCCTCGACATCGGCCCGATTCGCGCCCGAGCGAGCAAAGGCGATGTTCCGCTCGACCGTGTCGTCGAAGAGGAACGGTTCCTGCGACACGACGACGAGACGCGAACGCAGGTCACTGCGCGCCACATCGGTCAGTGGCACCCCACCAACGGCAACCGTGCCATTCGTTGGGTCAGCAAAGCGGGCGATCAGCCTGCCCAGGGTGGTCTTACCCGAACCTGTTGATCCGACCATGGCAACTTGCTGTCCAGCGGGAATCAACAGCGAGATATCGCGAAGAACGAGCACCCCACCGCCGGCAGCCGAGTCGATGTGTTCGCCGATGCGAATCGGGTACGAGTAGTCGACGTGCTCAATGGCGATGTCGAGGCGGCCCAGCGGGAGCGGAGTGGGTTCGTCCGGCTCCGTCGGTGTGATCGGCATATCGAGCACCGACAGCACGCGGTGTAGGCCCGCAACCGCCGTCTGGGTCTGGTCGATGATCTCGGTGAATTCAGCGATGGGCTCGAGAAAGCGATACGTGAGAAACACGAAGCTCACCAGTGCTCCGGCGGTCAAACCTTCGGCAGGTCCCCGCCACACGCCGACACCGATGACGGCCGACACGGTGAACACGGCGAAGATCTCGCCCGACGGGAAGAGAAATGCCCCGTAGAGAGCGGCACGAATCTGGTCGCGCGCCTTGCGCTCCGTTGTCTCCTCAACCACTTCGGCCAACATTGATCCTGCGCCGTAGGCACGGATCGCCGGAGCGCCGGACACGACCTCCGCAATCGCACCGAGCATGATGCCGTTGCTCTTGCGCGCTTGGCCGTGGGCCACGACGAGTCGCTTCTGGACAGCTCGCAGGACAAGCGCAAGCGGAAACGAAATGGCGAAGGCGATGAGCGCAAGCAGCCAGTCGTAGGCGAGCATGGCGATCCCGACGATGACCATCAGCGTGCTGCTGCGCATCCACGCCATGCCACCCCACTGGAAGAACTGCGTCAGCGTCTCGATGTCGGACGTGACCCGGGCGACCAGCCCGCCGCGACGCTCTTCGTTGTGGTCAGCGAGGCTGAGATGGTTGATGTGGTTGATCAGCTTTGACCGCAAGTCGTAGAGCGCCTGCTCGCTGCGTTCTCCGAGCCGGACCTGTGCCGTCCGCAATGCCAGTGCCGCTACGCAGACCGCCACGACCGCGATCAGCGCCAACTGCACGACCAAACCGACGCGGACCTCGTCGCGACCGGCAATCCCCTTGTCGATTGCCTGTTGGATCAGAATCGGCACAACGATCCGACCCGCCGAACCAACGGCCGCCAAGGCAAACGTGAGACCGAGGCCATCGCGGAGCACCGGTGCTGCCTCGAGGCCGCGACGAATGGTCGTGATTGCCGGATCCGCCGCGCCGGTGCCGAATGTGGAGGTCTGGGGGTCGGTCATCGCGCCCCCTCTCGATCCGCCTCGAAGGCTTCGACAAGCTGCCGGTACTCCGCGTGCGTCCGGAGCAGTTCATCGTGCGTTCCGTGCCCCGTCATCGCTCCGGCAGAGAGGAAGACCACATCGTCGGCAAGCGCAATCGTGGACGGTCGTGACGCGATCAGGAGCACGGTGGTCGATGCCAGAGCGGTACGCATGTTGTCGAGCACGGTTGATTCGGTTGCAGGGTCGAGCGCTGAGGTCGTGTCGTCAAGAATCAAGAGTGATGGACGCCGGACGAGTGCGCGTGCGAGCGCTACCCGCTGCCGTTGGCCGCCGCTGAGGCTGACGCCGCGCTCGCCCACCACCGTGTCGAGCTGCGCTGGCAAGCCGCCCACGAACGCCTCCGCTGCAGCGAGACGGAGCGCTTCCCAAATTTCGTCGTCGTCAAGCTGGTCGCCGAACTCGATGTTGTCCCGGACCGTGCCGGCGAGCAAGAACGCCTCCTGAAAGACAATCGAGCGCGGACCGTCGGTGATGGCGATGGCGCCTGATGTCGGGGCAACCAAACCAGCGGCGAGGTCGGCCATGGTGCTCTTGCCGGCCCCGGTCGGCCCGACGAGGGCGGTGATCGAGCCAGATGGAAGCGTCACCGAAACAGGGCCAACGGCGTCAGTCTCGGCACCGGCATGGCGGAACACAACGTCGTCGAAGCGCACGCCGATTCCCGGTTCAGCGATGGTGATCCCGCGTACCGGGTCGGGCTCAACCGGCTCGGTCACGACGGCCTGGATGCGCGTCCACGCCGCCATGGACCGAGGCAGCTCAGACAGCGCATACCCGATCAGACGGAGTGGCAGCACAAGCAGCGTGAACAAGAAGATCACACTCGAGAACTCACCGATGGTCACGTCGCCCGTGTTGACACGCAACGCGCCGATCACCACCAGAGCGATGTTGGTCAGTGTGGGGATCAGCTCCAAGAGAGCCTCGAACCAACTCCGCATCCGAATGGCACGCACGCGTGGCGTCAACACGTCGCCGGCCAGGGCGGTCAGACGTTGGGTCTCGCGTTCTTCAGCGCCATAGGACTTGATCAGCTGAATGCCCTCGAAGCTCTCGTGGACGCCGGCGGAAAAGGTTCCCAACCGGTCTTGCGCGTCGGTGAAGTGCACGGCCACAGCACGCTCATAGACCACGTTCGTCGCGACAAGCAGCGGGAAGACCACGATGGCGACGAGTCCGAGCGGAACGTCGGTCAGAAAGAGCCAAATCGTCGAGACGAAGATCATCAGCACCGTGCTGGACGCGAACGGAATGGGCGCAATCACGCTGACAGCGGCCTCGGTATCCACCCCGGCGCGAGCAACCAGATCACCGTTGGCGTGACGACGATGCCATCCCAGTGGTTGCGTGACGAGTTTGTCAATCACCTGATTGGTGTACGTCTGAGCGACTCGCCACATACCGATCGATGCGAACGCTCGACGGAACACGACGCCCACGGCGCGGATCAACCCGATGCCGATGATCAGCCCGAATCCCGTCATGACCGCACCGCTGGTCACTTCCCCTGCGTCGAATCGAACGACGATCACATTGTCGATCACCCAGCGAATGGCGAAACTCGAGGCCACCGTCGCGAGCGCAAACACCGCAGCTCCGCTGAAGGCAATGACGAACGGCCGCGGATGCAAGGCGAGCATCGAGCGAATCAGCCGCCAGTTGGCTCGGGCGCGCGAGGTTGAGGAAACTGTCGTCGCGTCGGGCACATCGCGTTTCTACCAGCGTCGGGGCGCCATAACGTCAGGCACTGTGGTGACACACGACGAACAGACCGACCCAGAGGTCGACTCGCGCCTCGACGAATACGGCCATTTCCGGCGCGAGGAACGCAGGGGCGGGATCACGCCGTTCAAGGTGCTGTTCCCGATCGGCGTCGTCCTCTTCGTCGGGTTCTGGACCTGGGCGCTCTTCTTCGCATCCAAGACGGCGGTCAACAAGATCGAGGACACGGCCTGGACCGAGCGAGCCGAAGAAATCTGCGCCCCGGTCAAAGCCGAGTTGCGTTCGATGGAGTTGCTCGCCAATCCCAGCCTCGCGATCCGCGCTGACCTGGTGACCGAGTCGACCGACTTGCTGGCGGCGATGCTCAACGACATCGAAGCAGTCCAACCCGACGACCCGAAGGGTCAGGCGATCGTCCCCGACTGGATCGCCGATTGGCGCATCCTTGTTCAGGATCGCTACAACTACGCCGAGCGGCTACGCGCGGGACAGGACGTCCCGTTCACCGAGTCGGCCGTACGCAGCGTGCCGATCACCGAGCGCATCGAAACCTTCGCTGGCGACAACGCGATGCCGAGTTGCGCTCCGCCGCGCGGCTCAATCGTCTAGCTGCCACCCGAGCGCAGCTAGAGCTGTTTGATCACCTTCGCGGGCACACCAGCAGCAACGCAGTTGTCGGGCAACTCCCCGGTGACGACGCTGTTTGCCCCCACGACGACGTGACGCCCGACGATGGCGCCCGGCAGCACGACGGTGCCGTGACCGAGCCACGCCCCGTCGCCAATCGAGACCGGCCGTTCCGGCATCACCTGCTGCGAAATCGGCAGGTCAAGGTCCTCGTAGCCATGATTTTGATCCGTGATGTACACGTGGTGCCCGGTCCAGACGTCATCGCCAATGGTGATCTGTAAATGGCCGACGATGCCGCTGCCTTTGCCGATCAAGCAACGATCACCGACCGAAATGACGGGGTCGGTGATCATTTGCTGCCCAGGCACCATCCCCGCCGACAGAGTGACCTGCGGCCCGAACAACGTGCCGCTCCCAATCTCGATGTACTGCTCGTTGAAGAGCGTGTTCGGCGGAAAGCAAATCACACTGTTTGCGCCGAGCTTGCCGAATCGTTTGCCACGCCGGGTATCCGGGCCAATAGCGCCGAGCTCGCGTGCGGCGTCCCAGCCGAGGTGGACGAGATCTCCTGCCGCCCGCTTGGCGCCCGTGAGTACGCGCTGACGTAGTGAATCGGGCACCGGGTCACGTTCGAGCACGCCGTGACGATACCGAACTGTCAGCGGTGGTCAGGACGTTGGCTGTAGTCCTGCCAGGGGCCATCCCGATCGGCGATCACCGGCTTGAAACCGCGCTCGGCGATGTCTTCGGTCCAGCGGTACGCCTCTTCGGTGTGCCGGGTGATGCCGTCGAAGAACGTTCCGAGCATCTGCGACGTACGCATCCCCATGTTCTCGTAGGCCTGATTGATGAGCAATTTGTTGAGGGCGAGCTGATTGGCCGGGATGGTGGCGAACCGGCGCGCCTCAGCCTCAGTGGCCGCGCTGATCTCCTCGGCCGGCACGACCTGCGAGACGAGTCCAATCCGATGTGCAGTCTCAGCGTCGATCGCCCGTCCAGTGAGCAGGAATTGCTTGGCGTGCTCGAGTCCGAGCCGGTGGACCCACATCATCGTCGTCGGCGTACCGTAGATACGGCTGGGGGCGTACCCGATATGCGCGTCATCGGCCATGAACAGCAAGTCGGCACACAGCACCATGTCCGTGGCACCACCGACCGCCCATCCCGAAATCTCGCCGATCACCGGCTTCGGACACTCCCAGATTTTCATGAAGCGCCGGACGTTGTTGTTCATGAACTGATAGTCCCGCACGGGATCCCAGGCGCCTTCGCGCGGCTTCGGGCCCTTGGCTCCGTAGGGCGTCGACCAGCCGGGTGGATGGTCATCACTCTTGGAGTAGTCAGATGCTGCGGTCAGGTCGTACCCGCCGGTGAGGGTGCCGCCGCTCCCGCGCACAACGACTGCGGCGACATCGCTCGATTTGGTGGCGGCATCAATGCCGTCGGCCAATCCTTGGATCACCGCGTCGGTCAGGGTGTTCTTCTTGTGCGGCCGATTGATCGTGATGATCGCAATGTCATCACGCTCTTCGTACAACACCACAGGCTCGCCGTCAGTCATAGCCCCGAACGTACGGCATGCGTACTGTTGTCACATGAGCGCAACGCCACTCACTCAATCTCATGCCATCGGCCAAACGACACCGCCGGTCCGCGACATCACCATTGGAGATCTCCTCCGTGAAGCCGCGGCCGAGGCTCCGGATCGTATTGCGCTCATTGAGGGCATCCCGCTGGCCGATGGCGAGGACGCGTCGGTGCGCCGACAGTGGACCTACACCGAATTTCTCGCGGATGCCGAGCGCACCGCGCGGGCGCTCCTCGCCCGGTACTCACCCGGCGACCACATCGCTGTCTGGGCGCACAACATTCCCGAATGGGAGTTGCTCGAATTCGGCTGCGCCCTGGCCGGCATGGTCCTCGTCACCGTCAATCCGGCATTCCAGCGCCACGAGCTCCATTACCTGTTGACACAATCCAAGTCCACAGCGCTCTTCGTCGTTCCGTCGCATCGCGGGAATCCAATGTTGGCCACAGCGACCGAGACCCAGCCCGACTGCCCGAACCTGCGAGATGTCGTCAGCTTTGGCGACTGGGCCGACTTTCTTGAGGGCGGCGACGCCTTCGACGGCCCGTTGCCCACTGTTGCTCCCGACGACCCCGTGATGTTGCAGTACACCTCGGGCACGACAGGCTTCCCCAAGGGTGCGCTCCTCCATCACCGCGGACTCATCAACAACGGCCACCACTGCGTCGACCGCCTTGGCGTTGACGACGGCGATGTCTACGTGGCCACCATGCCGCTGTTCCACACCGGTGGGAGCGCCTTGTCCGTCCTCGGGTGCGTGTCGAAGAAGCTCACACAAGTACTGGTGCCGTTGTTCGACCCCGGACTGGTGATCGAACTCAGCCAGACCTACCGCTCGAACGCCATGCTCGGCGTCCCCACCATGCTCGTGGCGATCCTTGAACACCCGGACTTCCCAGACGCCGACCTCACGTCACTCAAGGCGCTCTGCTCAGGCGGCTCCCTCGTCCCTGAACAGTTGGTCCGCACATTCGAAGACAAGCTCGGCGCACCGTTCACCATCGTGTTCGGCCAGACCGAGTGTTCTCCGGTCGCCTCAATGACCCGACCGACCGACACCATCGAGGACAAGGCCAGCACGATCGGCCCACCGATGCCCAACGTTGAGGTCCGTATCGTCGGTCCGGAGTCGGGCGAGACTCTGCCCATCGGCGAGGTCGGCGAGTACCTGACGCGCGGCTACCACGTGATGCACGAGTACTTCGAGATGCCCGAGGCCACCGCTGAGGCGATCGACAAAGACGGTTGGCTCCACACGGGCGATCTTGCCGCAATGGACGAACGTGGCTATTGCACGGTCGAGGGCCGGCTCAAGGACATGATCATCCGGGGCGGCGAGAACATCTACCCCAAGGAACTCGAGGAGCTGCTCTTCAAGCATGAGGCAGTGGGAGAGGTCGCCATCGTCGGCCTCCCGGACGACAGCTGGGGCGAGACCGTCGGCGCGTTTGTCCGGCCCGCACCCGGGTACGAGGTCGACAAGGGTCTGCTGTTCAGCTACCTCAGAGAGCATCTCGCTCCGCACAAGACACCACGCCAGTGGTTCTCGATCGAGGATTTTCCCTTCACCGGGTCCGGCAAGATCCAGAAGTACAAGCTGCGCGAGCAATGGGTCGCCGGCGAGCACGACGAACTGTGACTTCGACACGTCGGAGCCCCACCGATCAACTGCCATTCGGATCCATCACCGACGTCGCCGGCATCAACGTCGGCCACTTTCAGCGGACGGGCCGCGGGTGGCAGACCGGCACCACCGTTGTGATTGCCGCCGGTGGAGCGACACCAGGCGTCGATGTGCGCGGTGGCGGTCCAGGCACACGCGAGACCGATGCCATTGATCCACAGAATCTGGTGCAAGAGATCCACGGCATCTGCCTCACCGGTGGCAGTGCGTTCGGACTCGCCGCCTCATATGGGCTGATGTCGTGGCTCGAGGAGCGCAGTCTCGGGTTCCCAATCGGCAGTGGCGCCGGGATTCCACCAGTCGTTCCTGTCGTTCCTGTCGTTCCAGGGGCGGTGATCTTCGACTTGGGAAGAGGCGGGAACGGCGCCAACCGTCCTGATGCTGACTTCGGGTCGAAGGCGGCCCACAACGCACGCAGCGCCCAGACCAAGTGGGGTTCCGTCGGCGCGGGCACTGGAGCCAAGGCCGGCGGCTTGCAGGGTGGCGTCGGCACAGCGTCCACGACGGTGCGGATTCCGGGGCAGCCCAGCGGCGCGGTGACCGGGACCGACATCGAGGTCACCATTGGAGCGCTGGCGGTGGCGAATCCAAACGGTTCGGTCATCGACCCGGTCAGCGGTTTGCCGTGGGAGCCCAGCGGGCTTCGATTGCGGCGCCCGCCGGGTGACGAGCGACGCGTGCTTGCCGCGGCGCTGGCGGGCCCAGCTGTACCGGGTTTTGGAGTCAGCGAGAGTCTCAACACGACGATTGGCGTCGTCGCGACATCTGCGCGCCTCAACAAAGCTGAGACGTCGAAGATGGCATCGGTAGCCCACGACGGCATGGCCAGAGCCGTTCGACCGGCACACTCGATGACCGATGGCGACACGGTGTTCGGACTCGCCACCGGAGCGCACCCATTGCCTGCCCAGGCTCGTCACCAGGCGTTGAACCTGATCTTGGCAGCCGCTGCAGACACCTTTGCCGCGGCGTGCACGCATGCCGTCCTCGCCGCGACGACCATCGGTCCGCTCGCGGCATACCGCGATCTCTGTCCGTCCGTCTACCGTTCCTGACAATGCACATCTTCTCGACCCCCGCCGAAATGCGGGCATGGTCCGACGCCCGCCGCGCCACAGGGCGTCGCATCGGTTTTGTTCCAACCATGGGCGCATTGCACACCGGACACCTCGCGCTCATCGCAGACGCTGCGGACCGAACCGACGACGTCGTCGTCTCGATCTTCGTCAACCCGCTGCAATTCAACGAAGTTGGCGACTTCAATGGTTATCCCCGTCCCATTGACGACGACGTGGCCGCGTGTGAGCAAGCCGGAGTGGCAGCGGTGTTTGCGCCAACGGCTGCGGCGATGTATCCCACGGGCTTCCAGACACGTGTCGTGCCCGGTCCGCTCGGCGCTGTGATGGAGGGACCGAAACGCCCAGGCCACTTCGAAGGTGTCCTGACCGTGGTGGTGAAATTGTTCGGGGCGGTCCGTCCGCACGTGGCGGTATTCGGACAGAAGGACTACCAGCAGCTCCGGATCATCACCCAGATGGCTGCCGACCTGGAGTTCGGGATCGACGTCGTGGGACATCCCATCGTGCGCGACCCAGACGGACTCGCACAATCGAGCCGCAACGTGCGTCTGACAGACGCCGAACGCGCCGCTGCGGTTGCGGTACCCAGATCGCTCGACGCGGCAATCGCCGCGGCCGGTGCCGGCGACGCCGTTGCCGACGTGATCGGTGCCGCCACATCGGTCATCGACGCCGAGGATGCCGCACTGCTGGAGTACGTGACGGTGTTCGACGCGATCACATTGATCGAATTCGACGACCTCGCCGATGTTCCTCCGATGCCCGGCATCGCGCGCATTGCGACGGCAGTGTGGTTTGGCGACGTCCGGCTGATCGACAATCGCGATCTCTTCGAGCTCAGCGACGCCTGACCTCAGCTGTTGTTCTGCAGCCACTCCTGGGCATTGGTCAGCACCAGGACGAGCACGGCGCCGTTGAAGATGGCATGCGCCACGATTGTCGGACCGATCCGTCTGAGCAGGTACGCACCTCCCCCGAAGGCAGCGCCGACGCCTGAAAGTACGAGGACGAGACCAATGTTGCCGGTCCCCCGCACCGGGTCGACGTGGGCCACTCCGAACAGCACAGCCTGCAGAGCAATCGTGGGGATGACCGGCAAGCGGCTACGCAGCCCACGCATCACCAGGCCACGAAAGACGATCTCCTCGACGAAGGGTGCGGCGATCACTGCGGTAATGATGATCGAGATGAGATAGGTGCGATCGTCGGTGAGTTCGCTGATGCCGTCGGTGTTGTTTTCAAGCGGGACTCCGAGACCAAGCACGATCGCGCCCACCACGATCTGCGTACCGATCGCAGCCAGCCACACAACGGGGCCCCATCCAAGGTCACTGAGCTCAGGTTGCAGGCCGACGTCGCGGAAGAAGCGGCCGCTCCCCCATCGATTCGTCGCATAGCGGGCCCAGATCAGCGAAGGGCCGTAGCCGATAGCGCCCAGCAGGGCGACGTAGACGACCACTGGCCACTCGAACGTGATCAGTGCGTCAAGGAGGTACTTGGAGGAGAACAGCGAGACCATCAGCACGACGATCGCTCCCCCAGCTACCTGGATCGGAAGCGTCGGATGCGGTGCGCGCTCTGGAGCGAATGTCGGTTCCGCGGCCGCAGAACTGCTGGTCACGGGCAAACCGGTGGGAGGAGGGAACGCTGTCATGGAAACTGCAGGCCAGGGTATGCGGGGTCAGAGCGTCTACGGTGCCGCTATGACTGACGAACAACGACCCTACGGCAGCGGAGCGAGCGACCCGGCGCTGAAGCGTGTGCGGACACGCCACTTCAAGAGTGCCAAAGAGAACGGGATCAAGATCACCGGTCTCACGAGCTACGACTTTATGTCGGCATCGATCTTTGATGAGGCGGGGGTGGACTTTCTCCTCGTCGGCGACTCAGCAGGCAACACCGTCTTCGGGTACGACACCACCATTCCCGTCACGCTGGACGAGCTGATTCCGCTGACCGCTGCCGTGGTCCGGGGCGCGAGTCGGGCCCTGGTCATCGGAGACATGCCATTCGGCTCGTACGAGAACGGCAGGCGACAGGCCCTCGAGACTGCGATTCGCTTTATGAAAGAGACTGGCTGTCAGGCTGTGAAGCTTGAGGGCGGCGTCCGGAGTGCGCCACAGATCGAGAAGATCGTCGATGCCGGCATCCCCGTCATGGCCCACATCGGATTCACGCCGCAGAGCGAGCACGGTCTCGGCGGCCACATGATTCAGGGCCGAGGTGACGGTGCCGAACAATTGCTCGCCGATGCCCGTGCAGTGGAGGAGGCGGGCGCATTTGCCGTGGTGGTCGAAATGGTGCCCTCAGCAATCGCCGGTCAGGTGACGGCCGAACTGTCGATCCCCACCATCTCCGTAGGTGCTGGGCCACTGTGCGACGGTCAGCTCATGGTCTGGACCGACTGGGCCGGGTTCGGCTCAGGCCGCATCCCCCGATTCGTCAAGCAGTACGCCAACCTGCGTGAGACCCTGCTCGAAGCGACCCGCACATACCGCGAAGAAGTCGAGGCCGGGATCTATCCAGCGGCTGAACACGAGTACGGCGGATAGTCCGCCAACCTTGATCGTGCCAGCGTGATCCCAGTGCCACGGCCTGCCCAACCCAGCTCTCAGGTTGCAAACACGAGGCCGGCAGCGAAGGTCGCCCCATTGAACGCGACGTGAATCATCCACGGTGCGACAAGGCTCCCTGACCTGAGTCGCGTCCACGCGAAGATGACTCCTGCGATTGTCGTTGCCAGCACGACGCCGGCCCGCTCCCTGCACGTTCAACCGCACTCAGCGAATCGGTCGCAGCGTTGCCGCCGAGATCACCCAGCGTGCCGAGGACATGCCACAAGCCGAACGCCAGAGACGACCACACCACCGCCCACCGGGCCGAAACACAGGCGAGCAGCACCGCGAGCAGCACCGATCGAAACATCAGTTCTTCTGAGAGCGCCGTCACCAACGGGATGCGAATGACCAGCTGATACGTGGCGCTCCAGCCGGACAGCTCCGAAAACCGATCGTCTTCGAGAAACGAGCGACCGAACGGCACCACGGCGATCACCATGACACCGACAGCGATGAGACCAGAGACCACCGCACCAAGCCGAAGTCCTGCACGCAC
>NZ_CAXCAM010000040.1:0-24537 GCF_963980585.1 uncultured Ilumatobacter sp. | reverse complement strand
GCAGCATCGGCGGCGAGTTCACCGGCGTCGTCCGGTGCTCCGGTTGCGGCGGCGACTCCAGCGGCCCCGGCGACGCCGGCAGCGACAACGCCACCACTGATTGCGTCAGCCTCGTCGTTGGCCTGCTCGGCGGTGTCTTCGGCGCCGACCTGCGCCGCAAGATCGGCGACGTCGTTGTCGGGCGCAGTGCCCCATCCGGCCGGCTCGTCAGCCTCGGCAGCAGCATCGCTGACCGACGCGTCGTCGGCGACTTCAGCGGGAGCCTCAGCCGTGATGGCGGTCTCGGCGGGTACGTATGGCGCATCGTCACCGGGAAGGGTGGGTGCAGCCTCAGTCTCAATCTCAGCCGCTGGCGCGTCAGCGTCAGCACTTTCTCGACTGAGGTAGGCGACGATATTCGTGCCAGCCGCGACGATGGAAATGACGTCCCAGCCTTCTGCTGCCTTCTCAGTGAGCAGTGGCGCGAGGGATTCTGCGTCGTAGGACGAGGCGGTGACCGATGAAAACTCCTGCATCCGACAAGCGTAGACGACCAGGGTCCATCTGCGTCCTGCAGCGAATGTTCAATCGAAGAAAATCGGTCAGTCGTTGTCGGGATGGAATCCTTCGGTCAGCGCATTGACGTCAGCCTCATGCGCAGGGCCATCGAATGTGACGACACCGCCACTCAGAGCAATCACCCGCTCGCTGTCCGCAACACTGCTCAACTCGTGGGTGGCAATGAGCAGGGCCGCTCCATCAGCGTGCGCTGATCGAAACAGTTCAAGGAGTGCCGCGCGACCGGTCCGGTCAAGCCCGACGAACGGCTCGTCGACGACCATCACGTCGAACGGACGGACGAACGCCATGGCGATTGCGGCCTTCTGCTTCAGCCCGCGGCTGAAGGTCGCGGGCAGATCATCGGCTCGCTCAACAATCCCAACGGCGTCGAGCAGGTCAATCGAGTGTTGCTCCCAGTCTTCGGTTCCGTGCAGCCGAGCGATGTACTCGAGGTGTTCCCAGACACTCAGATCGTCGTAGAACACCGGCTCATCCGACAGGTATGACAGTGCGGCTCGGGCCTCGATCGAACCGAGTGGGTGACCGCCGACGAGTGCTGAGCCGTCTGAGGGTTCGAGGAGTCCGGCCAGCATGCGGATGAACGTCGTCTTGCCGCTGCCGTTGTGACCGATCAGCGTGATGCGCTCACCCGCGGCGATGTTGATGTCAATCGGGGCGAGTGCAACTGCTCCGCCGTAGTGCTTGGTGAGCCCGACCGCGCTCAGCACCCTGTCGCTCGACGTTGCTGCGTTGGATGCTGAGGTCATGAGGTTGCTGCTGCCTTCTGCTCGCGGCCGGCTTCGAAGAACGCCCGAATCTTCACGCCCCACCGGTCCCGACGCAGAATCCACATGACTGCAGCGGCACCGACGAGTGCAACGCCGACGACGATCCGGCCCGCAGTTGCCGCACTCGGGTCGGAGCGCATGGCGAGTACTGGGACCACACCGATCGCGCTGATCGCGACCGGAATGAAGGTGGAGAGCGCGTTGCTGAACCCAGCGAACTCGGGCGGGACCAACGACACGTCGGTATCGCGCGGCGCGCCGAGCAATGTGGTGTCGGCGACGGCGATAGGCGTGGAGGAATCGAGCACAGCGGCGATGACCGGACCAAGTGCCCCCGCCCACAGCGTCGGGATCGCAATCGCCCATGCTGCAGCTGCATCGCTGGGACGGATTGCCGATGCCGTTGCCGCGGCGATGACTGCTGCCGCGGCGAGGAGCACGGCCGGTGCCACGAGGTGATGCGCGTAGAGCAGCCCACGGTCGATCGGCAGGCCATCGGTGCGGTCTGGCCGGTCGATCTCTTGGGACAGCGGCTCGATCGTCTCCATGCCGAGTAGGAATAACGCGGCGAGCAGGCCGAGCAGAAACAGCAACGACGAACTGACGGCAAGCGAGCCGCTGACACCGGCAGCGACGGCGAGCGCGGTAATGCGTCCGAGTCGTGCCGCTGGGAGTCGACGAAGTGATCGGAAACCGCGTTTCCAGATCATGGTGTGCAGCGAGGTGGTTCTCGTGTGGAACCGGGCGCGAACCGGGACACGTGGGGCTCCTCCCCAAGGCGTCGATCGCAGCGTTTCGGCACGAAGTTGGCGGCGGAGCAACACGACGGTGCGCAGGTCCTGGACGGTCGCTGCAAAGCGAAGCTGGGAGACGAGTCGCCCTCTCCGCACCAGCGGCTCGATGCGGAGGCGGCCGCCGAGCGCGAGTGCCGCGCCGACGGCAGCGATGACGACGGCGATCGCGACCAAGTCGATTGAACGCTGGCGGATGCCCCAGAACGCCAGGCTGCCCGCCAGGTTGGCGGGTCCTGCGCGTACTGCGCTGTCCGACTCGTTCCAGGTCGCCCATGCAGCCGCGGCTTGCCATCCGAGCAGTGCGGCGGCCAGGACGGTGGCACCCCATCGCGGGAGCCGAAGCGAATGGCTCAGCACGGCACTCGATACGAATGCGGCGCCGACAACTGCGCCGAATAGGGCACCCGCTGCGGCCCATGATGCACGCGATCCCTCGACCTCGCGTGCGACGAACTGACCGACGATGGCCCCCGGCAACGCCAAAGCGAACATCGCGGAACGAATGCGCTGGGCAACGGGGCGAAGCAGCACACGGCGCCGACTGATTGGAGCGAGGAGCAGATGCGTGACGTCGGCAACCTCGATTGACACCGGCCCGCCGTCCGCGCCGCTGCGCAGGCCGAGGCCGATCGCTGCGACCACAGGAATGCCGAGGAGCGACGGACCGCGTGTGAGGAGATCTGCGGTGGTGACGTCGTCGCCGATCAGTCCACCGATGGCATCAGACGCAAGGACCACGCCGATCAGGCCGACGAGTGCGAACAGATACACGCGATATGCAACGTCGAACCACTCGGTGTCGCCGAGCCGATGACGTTGCCGCGTCCGGCGCAGATCGCGGAGCGCTGTCCGGTCGTTGGTCTCGGTCATCGCCTGATGACGCTATCCCCCTGCCGCGGTTGCAACCGTCGAGCGAGCGAGCAGACTGGGGAGATGAAGACGTTTGTGAAGTCCCCCCGAGTTGCCGCCGTCGCGCTGGCCGCCATGCTCGCTGTCGCGGCATGTGGAAGTGATGCTGCGACTGATGCGGCAACTGAATCGGTACCTGCGGCGAGCGACTCCGCCACTGAACCAGCAGGCGGCGCCGCGGTGCTCCAAGTGTCGGCATCACTTGAGGTTGCCGGCGAGGCACTGCCCCCGCTGGAGGACCCCAATGCCGACGCAGCCGTGGGGCTGCAGGCGCCGGTCATCACCGGTCAACAGTTCGACGGCACCGATATCACGATCGGCGGTGAGACCGACGGGCCGACGATGCTCGTCTTCCTCGCGCACTGGTGTCCGCATTGCAACGACGAGATCCCAGAGATCGTCAAGCTTCGCGACCAGGGAGACCTGCCCGACAACCTCAACATCATTGGGATCAGCACCGCCGTCGTCGAGGACCGCGAGAACTACCCACCGTCGGAGTGGATCGTCGAGAAAGACTGGACCTGGCCGGTCCTCGCCGACACGATCGATGCTGAAGCCTTCCAGCTGTACGGAGGCACGGGCTTCCCGTACACCGTGATCCTCAACTCAGATGGGTCGGTCAAGGCCCGGACGAGCGGGAGTTCGTCCGCCGCAGAGATCAAGGACTGGATCGACGCAGCCCTTCGCGTCTGACCGTCAATCGGCCCAGCCAGCGCCGACGGTGATGACGACCTGCACGATGTTCGCTCGGCCGGGCGGATCTGCGGTGCCGGCGCCGTAACCCACGGCGTGTGACGTCCCGCCCGGCATGGGTCCGAAGGACGAGGCCAGCGTCGTCATCAGCGCCGCGCCAGTCGGCGTTGCGGTCTCGAGCGTCGTGTCGAGCCCATGCGTTGGAGCGCCAGCCTCGGTGAGCAGCGCCATCGTGGCCGGTGCGGGGTGAGGGAGTTGGCCATGAGCGGTGTTGACGATGCCGCTGCCGAGTCCGATCGACGAGCAGTAGATCTGATCGATGTCGAGCGACTCGAGCGCTGCGCACACGCCCACCACGTCGATGATCGAGTCGAGCGCGCCCACTTCGTGCAGTTCGACGTCGGCTGGGTCGATGCCATGAATGGCGCCCTCGACGGCAGCAAGCCGCTCGAAGACGGTGCGCGCACGATCCCGTACTCGATCCGGTAGTTCGGCTGCGTCGAGCAGCGCAAAGATCTCGCGCGCCGGACGGTGCAGACCATGTCCACCGGTCTCGCCGGGATCGTGATCGTGCAGGCCGTCATGGGTCACGATGTTCGCCCACGTGGCGCTCACCCCGGAACGCTGTACCCGTTCGAAGAACATCGCATAGCCGTCGACGCCGAGCCCAGCGATCGTGTTGGCCACCATGTCGGTGTCAGCGCCTGCATCGACCAGCGCAGCCAGCGTCATGTCGCCCGCCACCCCGGCGTGGCAGTTGAACCAGGCGGATCGGATGGGGTGGACGTCGTTGGTCATCGACAACTCCGAGCGATCGCACATGCTGCGCCGAACCCATTGTCGATGCCGACGACGGAGATGCCCGACGCGCACGATGCGTGCATTGAGAGCAACGCAGTGACGCCCTCGAGTCCTGCGCCGTACCCGACCGAGGTGGGGACAGCCACGACGGGACCGGAGGTGAGACCACCGATCACGCTCGCGAGAGCACCTTCCATTCCGGCGACCACGATCACCGCGTCCGCACCGGTGACGTCGTCGACCCGTGCGAGCAGTCGGTGGAGGCCGCTGACCCCGACATCGGAGATGAGCGACGGGTCGAAGCCGTGTGCCTGGAGTGTCAGGCGCGCCTCATGCGCAACCGGCAGGTCACTGGTGCCCGCCGTGATGACGAGCACGTTTGCCTCGCGGGTCGGCGTGGGGCGTCTCCACAACATCGACTGGTTGGCCTCGTCTGCGGAGCCATGCGCATCGAGACACGCAGCGCGTTGGACAACGTCGGCGCGAGTCAGCAGGACCGGACCTGTGCCGTGTTCGAGGAGTTCACCGACAATGGCGACGCACTGGTCCGCGGACTTGCCGGGGCCGTACACCGCTTCGGGCATTCCCTGCCGGATCGCCCGGTGGTGATCGACGAGTGCGTCGCCGACATCGGCAAACGGCAGCCGCGTGAGCCGCGCCACCGCGTCGTCTGGATCCACGCTGCCGTCGCGAACGTCGCTGATCAGTTGTCGCAGCGTCACTTCGTCCATGTCGGGTCCTGCGTCGTTGAGTTCTTCCACCGTCTCACCGAATCATCGTGCCAGAGGACGAGCGCGAACCCCTACGCTGACGCGAATGTCGAGCACAGGCGTCGAGCGCGTCGGATTCTTTGGGCCGTTCGGGACCTTCACGCAGCAGGCGTTGCGAACGCAACCCGACCTCGCCTCTGCTGAACAGGTGCCCTTCCGGACGGTGCCCGACATTCTTGACGCCGTCCAGAGTGGAGCCGTCGATGCTGGCTTCGTGCCGATCGAAAACTCGATCGAGGGCATGGTCAACTTCACCCAGGATGCGCTCGCGTTCGATCACGATCTCGTCATCCAGCGTGAAGTAGTCATTGACATCGAGCATTGTTTGGTTGCCCGCGCCGGCATTGAGTTGAGCGACGTGACGACGGTGCATTCGATTCCGGTTGCCACAGCGCAGTGCCACCGCTACTTGCGGACCACCCTGCCCGACGCGGACATTCGGGTTGCCAACAGCACTGCCGAAGCCGCCAAGACCGTTGCCGAGTCCGAAGCGACCGACGTCGCCGCGCTCGCGCCCCGCGTCGCCGCCGAGCTCTATGGTCTCGCAGTAATTGCCTCTGATATTGCCGACCACGAAGGAAATCAGACTCGGTTCCTTCTGGTGGCTCGCGAGGGCGTGCCGGCTCCGACCGGTCACGACAAGACGGCACTCGTGATCTATCAACGCGCTGACGAGCCCGGCTCGTTGATTTCGATCCTGCAAGAGTTCGCGGCTCGGCGCATCAACTTGTCGAACCTGTTCAGTCGGCCGACCAAAGATGGCGGACTCGGTGACTACTGCTTCATCATGTATGCAGACGGCCACGTTTCCGACGAACTGCTCGCCGACACGATGCGGTCGCTTCACGCCAAGCAGGCTCGGGTGAAGTTCCTCGGCTCGTACCCCGCTGTCGGCGAACACGCTGAGGTGACTCGCGCCGATACCGGCAGTCGCTGGGACGACGCCGACAACTGGCTGGCTGAGATCCGCAAACAGATCCGCTGAAACGGACAGGTCGGGCCGCCAGTAGCGTCGGAGAAATGTCGGAACAGCAAGTCGCAGTCGTCACAGGAGCCAATTCAGGGATCGGTCGGGCGACCGCCATCCACCTGGCACAGCAAGGGATGCGGGTGTTGGGCACCGTGCGTGCCGCAGCAAAGGCCGAGAAGTTGCTCGCCATGGCGGCCGCTGCCGGGGTCACCGTCGAGATCGTCGAACTCGATGTGGCCGACGATGAATCCGTCCGGGTGGGCTTCGAGCAGATTTTTGCCGCTGCTGGCCGCGTTGATCACCTCGTGAACTCGGCTGGCGTGGGTGGCAACGCCGTAGCGGAAGAGTGCCCGTCGGACCTCTACAACGACGTGTTCAACATCAACGTCACCGGCGCAGTGCGTTGTGCGCAGGCCGTCCTTCCTGCGATGCGTGAACGTCAGAGTGGAACCATTGTCAACATCACCTCCGTTGCCGGGCGCATCGCCGCACTTGCGCAGTCGCCGTACGTCGCGTCGAAGTGGGCTCTTGAGGGCGTCAGCGAAGGGATGGCTCAGGAACTGGCACCGTTCGGGATCAGAGTCGCGATCGTCGAACCAGGGGTGACGAAGTCGGCGATCTTCGCCAAGAACATCGACGCACCGAACTCGACTGGCGCCTATGACGATCACTACCGGCGGATGTTCCAGTTCTACGGTGCCGGGATGATGAACGCGACCGATCCGTTTGAGGTCGGCAAGGTCATCCACCATGCGATCGCCACTGATTCGCCGGTACTGCGCTACCCGGTCAGTTGGGCCGGCGCCGAGATGGCCGGACTCCACGACCGCATCGACGACGCCGACTGGCTCGAACTCGGCATGGTGGCCGACGACGACGCGTACATGGCGCGCTTCCAGGAAATCTTCGGCGTTGACATCCGCACATCATGAGGTCCCCGCAGTTGACCGTCGGCCTCATCGTTGATGACGATGTCGTCTGACGCTCCCGACACAGATGGTCCGCTGAGAATTCTGACCGTCTGCTCGCACAACCGAACCCGTTCGGTGATGACGATGGCGATGCTGCAACGCAACCTCGATGATCGTCTCGGAACAGGGGCAGTCGTTGTCCGATCGCTCGGCTTCGGCCCCGATGACATGCCGTCGATTCCCGATGCTGTCGCGGCAATGGCGCGGCGCGGGCTCGATACATCTGCGCATCGCAGCCGGCAGGTCACCGAACGCAATATCGAGGTGCCGGACCTGATCCTCACCGCCGAGCTCGATCACGTGATCAAGATTGCTGCGATCTCACCGTCGGCATACCGACGGTCGATGACGATGCCGGAATTCCTTGAACTCGCAGCACAGCGCGAGGCAACTTCGGGCATCGGCTTGCGCGGATGGACGACGGAACTGACCGCTGATCGAACGGCGCGCGACTACATCAACGCTGGAGTGGGTGAGATTTTCGACCCGACCGGTTCGTCGCCGCGGGTGTTCGAGAAATCGGTCGTCGAAATGGAAGAGATGTGTGCACTCGCTGCCACATTGATTGCGGCGGTCGTTGACCCGCCGCCGGCTCGCAATCGCTTCGACTTCGAGTGAGACTCAGTTACAACAGTTGACCGATGGCGTGAATGACGAAGCCTGCGAGTCCGCCGACGATCGTGCCGTTGATGCGAATGAATTGCAGGTCGCGACCCACCTGCAGCTCAAGTTTTTCGGCGGTCGATTCGCCGTCCCACTTCTCGACGGTCGAGGCGATGATGTCGCTCACCTCGGTGCGGTAGTTCTCGACGAGATAGGCGAGTGCATCTGAGACCCAGCGGTCGATCTTGTGTTGCATCTCGGGGTCGTCGGCCAGTCGTGCGCCGAGTTGTTGCAAGCTGTTGACGAGCCGCACGCGGAGTTCGCTGTCAGGATCGTCTGCAGCGCTGATCATGCCGCGTTTGGCTTCGGTCCAGAGCGAGTCGATCCATCGACGTACCTCGGGGTGATCGAGCATCTCGTCTTTGAACGCTTCGCCTTTGGCGTGCAATTCAGGGTCAGCGCGCAATCGTTCGGCGAGCGCGGCAACTCGCGTGTCGACACTGTCACGCACCTCGTGGTCGGGCGTGTTGGCCACATCTTCGAGAAAGCTGGAGACGGCGGTGTAGATCTTGTTGAAGACGCGATTGTCGATGGGTTCAGGCACCCACCATGGCGACTCTTCGTCGAGGCGCTGACGGAATGTGGATCGGTTGTCGTCGAGGAAGCCGCCGACGCCGACGAGTACGGCGTCGAGCAGCCGCTGATGATGTCCGCCTTCGACAGTGAGATCGATTGCCTTGCCGAGCAGCGGGGTGACGGGCGTGGCACGGACGCGTGACTCGATGAGGTGTTCGAGCCCTTGCTGGATCTCGCGGTCGTCGAGCACCTCCAAGGCGCCGCGGAGGACATCGGACACCGCATCGCCGGCGCGGGCGGCGTTGGCGGGTTGTGCAAGCCATGTGCCGGCTCGCTCGCCGATGCGTGCGCCACGGAGTCGCTCATCGATGACATCGGCGGTCAGGAAGTTGGACTCGACGAAGTTGCCGAGGCTGCGACCGATCTCATCTTTTCGCTTCGGGATGATGGCGGTGTGCGGGATCGGGATGCGCAGCGGGTGGCGGAAGAGCGCGGTGACGGCAAACCAGTCCGCCAGCGCACCGACCATTGCTGCCTCAGCAATGGCGCGGACGTAGCCGACCCACGTACCCCGGTCCTCGTTGATCTTGGCGATGAGAAACACGACGGCAGCGAAGACGAGCAGAAGGGTCGCCACCGTCTTCATCTTGCGGAGCGCCTGTGCTTTGCGGGCGTCTTCGGCCGACAGCGCGTCGGGTCGCAGTGCGGGTGTGGGAGCTGGCCCCGGTGCAGCAGTGGCCATGACAGGCGGCGGCAGATTCACGTTCTGACCGTACCGATCACGTGTGTCGCGTTGGTTGACGGTCCTGTCTGGGCAAGCAATGAGCTGCGCTCGCCGTGTACGAGGTCACGCGCCGATCGGGTGAGTTCCGCGAGGCATCCCAAGGTGTCGGGGAACGTCGTCTCGTTCAGTTCGTGGATCTGGTCGACACGCAAATCGGGTTGTCGCATGTCGAGGATCGACACGGGCGCCGAGCCCGGTGCCGTCGGGTTCGTTCGTTGGTGAAACCGTCGATGCAGACCTGATTTGGGCAATCCTCGGACCCGCACGGGAGGCCGACGCGGTGTCGCTTGGACTCTCGCCGACGAATCTGTTCGGGGTCATCTTTGATTTCGTTGGCCGGTCGGTGGTCGCTGTCCGGCTCGACGGGCGACGGCAGCGATGCTGGGGCCGCGTTGCGCGCCGTCACGCAGACCACGATCGAGCAGTTGGCGCGGCCACACGGCTGTCCCTGTTCGTGTGCGCGGGTTTGGGCTTCGGCCTTACGTTGCACCTTCTTCAGACGGCGACGCTCGCGCAAAGGGGCACACACCACGCAGCTGCGGTCCTTGCAGATGCGGCCGCGCTCGTGAGCGAGCTCTTGCTGTTCTTCTTTGGACAGTTTTGGTTCGGTCTCGTCAACCCAATCCGCAGAGCTCACCCAGGCGCGCTGGCGCCGCGGGTCTGGCGTTCGGGGGTCTGGAGAATCAGCCATGGTGAACACAAGTATCGCTGCATTCCGGCAAGCGGCATCATGTGATGATGAGAAGCAGCGAGTTTGACCCGGAAGCGAAGGAACTTGAACTGCGTGCCGAGTCGTCGAACTGGGACGTGTCCAACCCGGTTCCGGCTGATCCAGGCGACATTCCGGTCATCGATATTTCGGCCTGGATCGCGTCGGGTGACGACGTGGACCTCGCAGCGGTTGCTGCGCAGGTCAACGATGCGTGTGAGACCGCGGGCTTCTTTCAGCTGGTCGGTCACACGGTTTCTCGCGAGCTGATCGATGAGGTGTTCGACATGACCGAGCGGTTCCACGCGCTGCCGCTCAAGGTGAAGGAGAGCCTCCGGATGGACCGCGAGGGGTGGCCGGTCGCCGGGGTCGGCTATCTGCCGATGTATTCACGCAAGCTGCCGACGCGGGAGAAAGCGAACCTCAACGAGGCGTTTTTGGTCAAGGGGAACCGAGAGCTGGACTTCGACGAGAGCCAGTGGCCCGGCGACGATGCGCTCCCTCGTTTTCGTGACACGGTCGAGCGGTACGCGGGAGCGGTCAACCGCCTTGCGTTGCGACTGCTGCCGGTCTATGCGACAGCGCTCGGTCTCGAGGCTGATTTCTTTGCGCTGGGCTTCGAGCATCCGTCGTGGCGGCTGCGGATGACGCGGTACCCGCCGGTGCCTGAGCAGCCGGAGGTGGACGCCGACTTCGGGATTGCGCCGCACGTCGACACGACGTTCTTCACGTTGTTGCTGCAGGACGCTGCTGGGTTGACGATCTTCAGCCATACCCGGGGTTGTTGGATTCAAGCACCGGTCGTGCCGGGTGCGTTCGTCGTCAACTCCGGTGAGTTGATGAAGCAGTGGACGAACGACCGGTACCTCAGCGTTCGGCATTTCGCGAACAACGACGCAAGCGAGTCCCGCTACTCGATCCCGTTTTTCTACAACGCCGCGGCTGATTTCCCGATGGAGTGTCTGCCGACGTGCCACGACGCTGACAACCCGCCGAAGTATCCGACCATCTCCTACAACCAGAGCCAGGCCGTCGCGCAGGGCGAGTGACGGGGCGCGTGGCTGAATGACACCACCGCACAGAACGGGCACAACCGAGAACGAGCGTCCCGACCAGACGACGAGCCCGGTCGAGACGCTCATTGGCGGAACGGGGGGGATTCGAACCCCCGGAACCTTTCAGTTCGTCCGCTTTCAAGGCGGGTGCATTCGTCCGCTCTGCCACCGTTCCGTGTTTGACGATACCGGGCTATGCTGCGTGCTCCCAGGAGAGGTGCCAGAGCGGCCGAATGGGATGCCCTGCTAAGGCATTGACCCTCCGGGGTCCGTGGGTTCAAATCCCACCCTCTCCGCCACTGCGACCGACACCCCACTGGGTTGTCGGTCGTTTGGGTTTTCGATGCGGCTTGTACATCGAACTCGCGGCTGTCAGCAGTGGAATCCGGGCAAGGTGCCCCGAAATTGGGCAGATCGGCCCCGTCTGAGCCGTCGCCGGATGTGACGGTTCAAGTTACAAGCATGTCGTCTGTATGACAGCAACGTTGCGGTTTGATGACGAACGGACTAGACACTGGTGCTACCACGTGAGTCGGCGCGAGCCGAACGCACAAATTCTCGATCGTTCCTCTTCGACGTTGGGCCGAAGCGATCACCAAGTGAGCCACCAGTGACCAGGCGGAGATTCATGAACCGAGAGCGCGACAACGGCGAAGACTTCTGGGGCGGCAAGTCCGACTGGACCTCTGAGTACGACCGGCCAACGACGCAGCACGAACGCTTCGATGCCGAGGCGCACTGGGCCGGCCAAGCCGATTCTGAAGGACAGCGTCCGGTCGCTCGTCTCCGCCGGAGCCTCTCCAACCTGTTCGGATCGGGCAGCCACGCCACTCGCGAGCACGGCATCATCCGGCCCGGGACCAGCAGCTCGCCAGACACGCCGACGCCCGCCAGCGGCGTGAGCGCCGACATGTTCGACGATCTCGACGACGATGATGTCGCGTACGACGACACTGTCGGCTGGGTTACCACCGCGGCCGCGGTCGATGAAACGCAGCCTGATGAATGGGATGCAGAACTTGCGCCCGCCCCTGTTGATGCCCGCAGCGAACGTCGGGCAGCTTCGATCGATCCACTGCTGGTTCGGGTCGGAGCCGTCGCCGTCGTCGGTGCGCTCCTCGTTCCGTTGCTCCTCAACGCAGGCGGAGACGACACTGACCGACTGATCGGACGAGCGGCTGCAGCAGAAACGGCTGCATCGACGGTCACCCTGCTGGCGCCGACCACCGTCGTCTCGACGATCGACGCCACATCCACACAGCTCGACCCCAACGATCTCCCTCCGGCCGTCCCGGCTGGCGGATCTGTAGCGGAGACGACGGCAGCGACATCAACATCGCCGGTGACGATCGCTGCGAAGCTTGCTGCGACAGCGTCAGCATTGACTGAAACAACCGCGCCAGCGACCACCGCCGCTCAGAACGCGGCGCTCGACACTGCCGCAGTCGCCGACGAACCCGCCGCTCGAATCGAGCCCAACTGCGCCGTTGATTACACCGTCGTAGCGGGCGACTTCTGGATCCGGCTTGCCCAGGCTGCCGGGGTCGACCTCGACGAACTGCTCGAAGCAAACGGTGCCAGCGCATCAACGCCGCTCTACCCCGGCACCGAGATCTGCCTGCCGGCTGGCGCAACGGCACCAGCGCCTCCGACCACCACCGCATCGACGACCGCTGTGTCTCCGACGACAACGAACGCCCCGACCACGACAAGCGCTCCGACCACCACGGTTGCGACGACCCAGCCGCCGGCCACGTCGCCTCCCGGACCCGAAGACATCAAGCAGATCATCCGCGATGTGTGGCCCGACGAGCTTGAGGAGCGAGCCCTCGAGATCGCCTACCGCGAGAGCCGCTACGTGCCGACCGCCAAGAACTTCTGCTGCTACGGCATCTTCCAGATGTACTGGAACGTCCACAAGAGCTGGCTCGCCGACATCGGCATCACGAACGATCAGCAGCTCTATGACCCAGCGACAAACGCGAGGGCGGCATACGCGCTCTACCAGCGGGCGGGCGGTTGGGGTCCCTGGGCCCTCTGAGCCTCCGGTGACACTCCACGGTCGGCTTGGCATCGAGCCGGGCTGTCTCGTTTGGTGTCAATCTGGCCGTGTCGCCCCCAAGTTCGCGGGGTAACATGTCGACCGAAAATATTTGCGCCCGTAGCT
The DNA here is from genome assembly GCF_963980585.1 of uncultured Ilumatobacter sp. Taxonomy (NCBI): domain Bacteria; kingdom Bacillati; phylum Actinomycetota; class Acidimicrobiia; order Acidimicrobiales; family Ilumatobacteraceae; genus Ilumatobacter; species uncultured Ilumatobacter sp. The sequence goes on along the minus strand of NZ_CAXCAM010000040.1, from coordinate 11,407 downwards.
CAATGGATAGAGCACTTGATTACGGATCAAGCGGTTGGGAGTTCGACTCTCTCCGGGCGCGCCAAACATCGGCCCCCGTCTGACGGGGGCCGATGTCGTTTTCCCGAGTGGCAGGGCGTTCGGTACCGACTCGTACACTCGGGTGGGTGGCAGCTCCGACCGACGTGATCAGTTCCCGGCTCGCCGGCTTCGGCACGACGATTTTCGCGGAGATGTCCGCGCTCGCGGTCGAAACCGGCGCGATCAACCTCGGCCAGGGGTTCCCCGATACCGACGGACCTCGCGAGGTCCTCGATGCCGCGATCGAGTCGATTGACGGTGGGCTGAACCAGTATCCGCCCTTGCCGGGAATGCCCATCCTGCGTGAGGCCATTGCCGCCCATCAACAGCGGTTCTACGACATCGAGCTCGACCCGGCGACGGAGATCGTGGTCACGGCCGGTGCCACCGAAGCGCTGGCGGGGGCGTTGCTTGGCATGCTCGACGCCGGTGATGAAGTCATCGTGTTCGAGCCGATGTACGACAGCTACCGCGCGGGCATTGCGATGGCTGACGCTCGAGCGGTTCCCGTGCTGTTGGCGCCAGATGCCAACGGCAATTATGTGTTCGACCCCGCCGAGCTGCGGGCGGCCGTCTCGTCGCGCACCAAGCTGGTCCTCCTCAATACGCCGCACAATCCGACCGGCAAGGTGTTCACCCGCGACGAGTTGCAGCTGATCGCCGATGTTGTCCTCGAACACGACCTGATCGCCGTCACCGACGAGGTGTACGAGCATCTTGCCTTCGATGGCCGTACTCATGTCCCACTGTCGACTCTTCCCGGCATGGCTGAACGCACGCTCACAATCTCATCGGGTGGCAAGACGTTCCATACCACGGGCTGGAAGATCGGGTGGATGTCAGGTCCGGCTCCACTCGTCGCAGCCGCGCGCACCGCGAAGCAGTTCCTGACGTTCGTGAACGGGGCTCCCTTTCAGCCGGCTATGGCGGTTGGCTTGGGACTGCCGGACAGTTATTTCGCTGGGATGCGCGCCGGGCTGCAAGCAACGCGCGACCGTTTGGTCGCGGCGCTTGATTCCGTGGGCTTCATCACGTACACGCCTGAAGCGAGCTACTTCGTCACCGCTGACATCCGGCCGCTCGACTCATCGGGCAACGGCGTCGATTTCTGTCGTCAACTGCCACATCGGTGCGGCGTGGTCGCGGTCCCGAACGAGGTTTTCTACGCTCGGCCAGAGCACGGACGGCACATGGTGCGGTTCGCGTTCTGCAAGCAAATGCAAGTGATCGAGGCCGCGGCCGATGCACTCACGAAGGGGTTCTCGCCATGAGCGTTGTTCGAGTCGCTGCAGTGCAGCACGACATTGTGTGGTTCGATCGCGAGGCAAACTACGTCGCACTCGCGCCTCGGATCAGCGCAGCGGCCGCTGGTGGCGCGCGCATTGTTCTCCTCACCGAGACCTTCTCGACCGGGTTCTCGTTTGCCGACCCGGCGATTGCCGAACCCGAGGGTGGACCGTCCAGTCAGTTTCTCCTCGATCAGGCAGCAGCGAATGACGTGTGGGTCGGGGGCACGTGTGCCGAACTTGCGCCCGACGCGCCGGCCGACGATCAGCGCGTCAGCAATGTGTTTGTCCTCGCCGGCCCGGACGGCACCGTGCACCGGTACCGCAAGATCCATCCGTTCTCACACAGCGGCGAAGATGAATACGTCCGCGCCGGAAGCGAACACATCACGGTCACGATCGAAGGTGTCAGGTGCAGCCTCTTCATCTGCTACGACCTACGTTTTGCCGACGAATTCTGGGCCGTCGCTCACGACACCGATGCGTACCTCCTGATCGCCAACTGGCCGGCGAAGCGCCGCCATCACTGGCAGACGCTGGCGCGGGCCCGGGCGATCGAGAACCAGGCGTACTTCGTCGCGGTCAATCGGGTCGGACGCGATGGAGCGCTCGATGCCGAGGGCAAACGCACCGGGCCGCTCGATCACTCTGGCGACAGCGCGGTCTTCGACCCGATGGGCGAAGTACTGGTCAGCGCAGCTGGTGCGGAGACAACGATCTTCGCCGACATTGACACCGATGTGGTCGCAGCCACGCGCCAGCACTTCCAGTTCCTCCAAGACCGCCGGTAGTCACGGAAGAGTCACAAGCGGGGCCCGACTGGTTGCGCCTATTGGGCAGGCTTGTGCATCAGGCTGACTTCGATGCCCTTGGACATCTGGCGTCCCACCTCGATGTAGCCGTGTTTGCGATGGAATGCGAGTGACGGCTCGTTCGGCGGATCGACGTTGACCTCGAGGGTCAGCCCGAGTGCTTGCTCAGCAAGTCGTCGGTCGACTTCGCGATACAGCGCCGAGCCAAGGCCCTGACCTTGCGCAGCTGCATCGAACGCGACCCGGTCGAGATAGAGCACGTCGTCGTAGCGCTCCATGAACCAGAGGTAGTTCACGGAGTCGTAGCTCGAACCCTTGGCGAGCACGACACAGAAGCCTGCAACGACACCATCGACGTCGACCACCAACGAGAATGCACTCTCCTCAACGAGAAATCGCAGCCGGTCCATGTCGGCGGGCCCGACCTCGGGCACATTGGCCTCGTTGATCTCCAGCACTCGCTCGAGGTCGGCTGCGGTCATATCCCGAATCGTCACGCGGGCACCGTAGCCATCTCGCTGTCCATCGTTTGCGTCGGGATTTCTGCGAACCAGTCCGCAGAAATCCCGACGCAAACGAGAATGAGGCGCGAACGAGAATGAGGCATCAGATCAACAGTTCGCGAACGACGGGCCTGGGAGAGACGGGGCCGCCGTCGAGTCGTATCCTGGACCCATGTTGTTTCGCAAGACCGCCACGATGATCGCCCCCGACGAGGCACTGCCCGGGCGCGACGAACCCATGTCCGTGCCTGAGACGCACTTCGTCAACGGCAATCCGCTCCAAGGGCCGTGGCCCGAAGGGATGGAAATCGCGGTCGTCGGCATGGGCTGCTTCTGGGGTGCGGAACGTCTCTTCTGGCAACTCGACGGCGTGTACTCCACCTTCGTCGGCTACGCGGGTGGCTTCACGCCCAACTGCACCTATGAGGAGAACTGCACCGGCCGCACCGGCCACGCCGAAGCGGTCGGCATTGTGTTCGACCCGGCAGTGATCTCCTTCGAGCGGATCATGCAGGTGTTCTGGGAAGAGCACGACCCCACCCAGGAGATGCGCCAGGGCAACGACATCGGTAGTCAATACCGCACGGGCGTGTGGGCCACGCAGGCAAGCCAACTCCCGACCATCGAGGCCACCAAGTCGCGGGTCCAGGCCGGACTCGATGCCATGGGCAAGGGTGAGATCACCACGGAGGTCGGCTCGATCGACTTCGACGCGGACTTCTATTACGCCGAGCCGTACCACCAGCAGTACCTCGCGAAAAATCCCAACGGGTACTGCGGGATCAAGGGCACCGGCGTCAGCTGCCCCATCGGAATCGGTTCCTGACCGACGAATCCCCCGTTGCTTGGGGGAGGGCCGACCTGGCCAACTGATGTCTCGACCGGCCGGCTACCAGCCGGTCGCCGTGATCTCGTCGCCATCGGCGTCAAGTCCTCGACCGACCCACCGGATTGCTCCTGGCGTGGCCGACAGTCGAGCAATCACACTCTGCATCGGGGTGCCATCGAACTCGTCCGCGACGACTTCGATGGCACCCCGATTCGCAAAGTGGGGATCAACCGCAATGTCGGCCATGTCGAGCACCGGCCCAATCGCGGCGTCGGCTGCGGTGAACGCCTCGATGACGTCGCGGCGCGGACGAGCGGCACACCACGCGGTCATGATCTGCTCGAGTTCTTCCCGATGTTCGGTCCGCCCAGCAAAGTCGACGAAACGCGGGTCGTCACCGACACCGAGCACGTGCATCACGCGTGCGGCGATCGAGTCGCTGCTCGTCGAGGCGGCAACCCACAGGTCGTCACTGCATCGGTAGGTGCCGCGCGGGACGGTGTAGGGCAGCCCGGCACCGAGGCGGGGCTGCTGCTCGCCGGTCACGCCGAACAGCGACACAAGGGGGCCCATCATGTGGAACATCGTTTCGAGCAGGTTGGCATCGACAACCTGGCCCACGCCCGAGTGCAGTGCCACCATCGTGGCAAACGCTGCAGCGAGTCCGGTGACTTCATCGGTCAGCGCAATCGGAGGCGGGAGCGGCTGGCCGTCCGGGTTGCCACTGAGTGCAACGAGGCCCGACATCGCTTCCGCGATCGTGGCGAACCCGGCCCGGGAGGCGTACGGACCGTCCTGGCCGAACCCGGAGATCCGGGTGATGACCAGCTTCGGATTACGGGCGAGGAGGACGTCGGGGCCGAGGCCGAGTCGCTCGAGTGTTCCCGGCCGTGAATTTTCCACCAAGACGTCGGCCTCATCGAGCAAGCTCAGCAACGTTGCGGTGTCGTCGGCGTCTTTGATGTCGAGCACCACGGTCCGCTTGTTGCGGTTGACGAGCTTCCACCACAGGCCCTCGCCATCGCGAGGGTCGCGCCATGCCATGTTGCGCAGACTGTCGCCGCCGGGGCGTTCCACCTTGATGACATCGGCACCGAAGTCAGCGAGGTAGCGCGCACAGTTTGGTCCGGCCAGAACGGTCGACATGTCGACCACGCGCAGGTCAGCGAGCGGACCGCTGGGTGGTTGGGCGGCCGGGCCTGGCGTCGCGTCGCTCATCGATTCCAACCCGCAATCAACTCGCACGCGGCGGCAAGGTCATCGCCGGTACCCGCGTACGAGAACCGCACGTACTCATGTCCTCGAGCCAGGTCGAAGTCGATGCCTGGCGTGCAGGCAACGCCGAGTTCGTCGAGCCAGCGTTCGCAAAGTTGCATCGAAGTGAGATGCACTGCTGTCGTGTACTGGGGCACGTGGGCGTACACGTAGAACGCCCCGTCGGCGGGTGCGATGTCGGTGATGCCGGCTGCGGCCAACCCGTCGATCATCACGTGGCGATTCGCCCGGTACTGCTCGACGTGGCCGTCGAGTTCATCGCTGGCATCGAGCGCCGCCAGCGCGGCGACCTGCGAGACATGCGGTGCGCAGATGTACAGGTTCTGTTGGAGCCGTTCAACGACGTCGACCAGTTGCTCGGGGACGACCACCCAACCGACACGCCACCCGGTCATCGAGAAGTACTTCGAGAAGCTGTTGACCACGATCGCGTCGGGCGCGTGAGGCAGCACCTGCGGGGCAGGGGCCGACTCGACGATGCCGTGGTAGATCTCGTCGGCCACGAGCGCGATGTTGTTGGCACTGCAGTGTGCGGCGATTGCACCGAGCGCCTCGTCAGACATCACGGTGCCCGTTGGGTTTGATGGTGAGGCAATGACGAGACCATCGAGTTGTCCGGCGTCTTGCAGATGCTGCGGTGTCGGCGCCCATCGGCTGTCCGGCCCGACAGGGATCGGTACTGCATCGATGCCGAGCGCGATGAGCGCGTTGCGATAGCACGGGTACCCGGGCTCGATGACGCCGACTCGCTGGCCGGGTTCAAACAAGGTCAGGAAGGCCAGCGTGAAGCCGGCAGAAGCGCCTGCCACGATGATGATCCGACGCGGATCGACGGGCTCGGCGTACCGCTCGCTGATCCCGCGGCGGAGTCGGTGGAGCCCGGCAGCGCTGGTATAGCCGAGTGGCATGTCGAGGGCGTCGATGACGGCCGCGCGCGCGACACCGGGGAGCCCGGTGGCGGGTTGGCCGACCTCGAGATGAAAGACGCGTTGCCCTCGGGCTTCGCGCACCGTTGCCGCATGGCTCATCGCCATCGCATGGAACGGTGGAACGGATGCTGCGCGAACGGCTGCCTCGATCACGCTGGGCAGTGTGTCACTTCCCGCCGTGCGTCGGCTGATCGGCTGATGCTCAGCTCGGTGTGACGAGTTCTCCAGCTTGCAGTTGGTGGGCATATCGCCCGTCGGATGCGAGCAACTCGTCGTGGGTCCCGATCTCGGCAATGCGGCCGTCTTCGACGAAGGCAATGCGGTCCGCACTGCGGATCGTTGACAAGCGATGGGCGATCACCAGCGCCGTTCGACCCTCCATGGCGTGTTCGAGCGCCGCTTGAATGTGTGCCTCGTTGTCGTTGTCGAGGTGGCTCGTCGCCTCGTCGAGGATGATGATCGCCGGGTTCTTCAAGAGCAGGCGAGCGATGGCCAGGCGCTGCTTCTCGCCGCCGCTGAGTCGGTAGCCGCGCTCGCCGACAACGGTGTCGTAGCCGTCCGGCAACGCGACGATCGTGTCGTGAATTCGAGCTGCCTTGGCCGCTGCGATGACGTCAGCCTCCGATGCTGATTGATCGGCGTAGCGCAGGTTCTCTCCGATCGACTCGTGGAAGAGGTGCGGATCCTGTGCGACGACACCGATCGAAGCGCGGAGCGAATCGAGTGTGAGGTCGCGCACGTCGTGCCCATCGACGCGCACGGCACCCGATGTGACGTCGTACAGGCGGGGGAGGAGCGAGATGGTTGTCGACTTGCCGGCGCCCGACGCGCCGACCAATGCAACGGTTTCGCCAGGCGCGATCGAGAGCGAGAGCCGCTGGAGTACGTCGACGTCGGGGTCGGTGCCGGTGCCGAGTCCGGCGTTCTGTTCCATTGATGCGATGGCCGAGTCGACGGCTGGTGGATACCTGAACGTGACGTCTTCGAATTCGACAGCCCCGCGTGGTGCAATCAGGTCGAATGCTCCCGGCTTCTCGGTGATTGCCTCCGGCGCGTCGAGAACTTCGAAGACTCGTTCGAAACTGACCATCGAGGTCATCAGGTCGACCCGGGCGTTCGTCAGCCCGGTGAGCGGTTGATAGACCCGGGTCACGAGGGCGGCGAGTGCCACGAGCGTGCCTGTCGAGATCTCTCCGTCGACGACCATCAGTGCCCCGATGCCATAGATGGCAGCTGTGCCGATCGCGCCGACCAAGCCGAGAGCAACGAAGAACACTCGGCCGTAGAGCGCCGATTGGATGCCGGTGTCGCGGACGCCCCGGGCTCGGGACTCGAAGGAATCGCGCTCACGATGTCCTGATCCGAAGAGCTTGACGAGCATGGCCCCGGAAACGTTGAAGCGTTCGGTCATCTGCGTGTTCATGGCGGCGTTGTGGCCCATCTGCTCCCGCGAGATCCCTTGCAGGCGCGTGCCGACGCGACGGGCGGGAATGATGAACACCGGCAGGACGATCAAGGTGAGCAACGTGAGGCGCCACTCGAGGGCGATCATGGCGGCGAGGGTCGTGGTCAGCACGATCACGTTGCTGACCACGCTGCCGAGGGTGCTCGTGACTGCGGACTGTGCACCCACGACATCGCTGCTCAGGCGGGATGTGATCGCCCCGGTCGGAGTCCGGGTGAAGAAGGCGATCGGCATCCGTTGGACTTTGGCGAAGAGCGCGCGACGGAGGTCGTAGATGAGCCCTTCGCCGACGCGGGAACTGCACCACCGCTGGAAGATCGCAAGCCCCGCGTCGGCAAGAGCTGCGGCGACCGCAATCCCTGCCAAGACCTTGATGGCATCGCGGTCCGAGTTAGGGATCGACGAGTCGATGATCTCCCTGACGACAAACGGCGGCACGAGTGCAAGCAAAGCGGCAGCGAGAATCGCAAGCAAGAAGAGCGTGATCGTTCGGCGGTACGGGCGAGCGAATTGCCACACTCGCGCGTAGGTGCCGTCGGCGAGTTTGATCCCGTCGAGCGCATCTTTGTCACCGGGCATCATGTGGTGTGGAGCCATCCGCATGGGTGCAACGCTACGACGTGTCCGGCCGTACGCTGCATGGCGATGCGTCGTGTTGTTCCTGCCGTGATCGGATGGGCACTCCTGGTTGGGGCGTGCACGGCTTCTGATGCTGCGCCTGCGCCGAAGACTCGCGAGATCACGTCGGTCCCAGCGACCACAACGACGACCGTGACGCCACCGACAACTGTGGAGGCGGGCGACACGTTGCCGCCCAGCACGTTGCCGCCTGAACCGCTTGACTACGAGATTGTCTGGGAACAGACGGCCGGGCGTGTTGACGCCGGCCGCCTGACTGTGCCGCTCGACTACGCCGACCCGCAGGGCGAGACGATCGACCTCTATGTCGCGCGGCACCGCGCTGACGGCGACCGCGTCGGGATCATGTTGGTCAACAATGGCGGGCCGGGGTCACCCGCCAGCTCGATGGCAATCAACGCCACCACCTGGTTTGAACCTGCCTTGACAAAGCGATTCGATGTCATTGCCTGGGACCCGCGCGGTACCGGAATCAGCGACGGAGCGGTCGACTGCGTTGATGATGACGAATACGACCGTTTCTACGCCACCGGTGACATCACGCCCGATAACGACGACGAGAAGAACGAATTGGTCGACCTTGCTGAGGAGTTCGCACAGCGCTGCATCGATCGCGTGGGTCGGCCGCTGCAGTACATCGGCACGAACAACTCAGCTCGCGACATGGATGCCATCCGCCAGGCGCTCGGTGAGGAACAGGCGTCGTATTTCGGGTTCAGCTACGGCAGCGAGCTCGGAGCCGTGTGGGCCACGATGTATCCGACCACCGTGCGCGCCGCGGTGTTCGACGGCGCGTCCGACCCGAACGCAGACAGCATCGAGGCAACCCGGCAGCAGTGGGTTGGCTTCGAGGCTGCGTTGAACACGTTTCTTGCCGAGTGCAGCGCAGAGAGTTCGTGTGCGTTCCACAACGATGGCGACGCCGAAGGTGCCTTCGACGAGCTGTTCGCCACGTTGGACGAGTCTCCCTTGGCAGGACCGGAGGGCCGCGCCGACATCAGTCTCGGCGTCGCCGTGACCGGCGTGGTGCGCGCGATGTACTCCGATCAGTTCTGGCCGACGCTCGAGGAGTCGCTCGACGATGCTGCGAACGGTAATGGCGACGGCTTGCTGGCCTTGCAGGACGGGTACTACCAACGCCGTTCTGATGGCAGCTACAGCAACCTGCTCGAATCGTTCCAGGCCATCTCGTGTGCGGACGACCCTGATCGCCCCACGATCGAAGAGGCCGACGCCGACGCAGAACAACTGATCGGAGCGGCACCTCGGCTCTTCCCGTATTCCACCGGTTCCTACTCGTGTTCGTTCTTTCCCGAATCGATTGACCCACGGATTGAAATCACGGGCATTGGCGCTGGGCCAATTGTCGTTGTCGGCACGACTGGCGATCCGAGTACACCACTCGACAGCAGCCGCAAGATGGCTGCTGCGCTTGAAGACGGTCGCCTCGTAGTGGTCGCGGCAAACCAGCACACCGGGTATGGCGTGAACGACTGCATCGACGATGTGATCCATGACTACCTCGTGCAACTCGAAGCGCCCGAGAACGAAACCATCTGCGACTGACCCGAAAACGAACGACACCCCCGAGCCGGAGCCCAAGGGTGTTGTTACTGGCGGAAGGCGTGGGATTCGAACCCACGGAAGCCTGAAAGACTTCAACGGCTTTCGAGGCCGTCCCATTCGTCCGCTCTGGCAGCCTTCCGAAATGCACGCTAGCGTGAAAAACGGCGTCCTGGGCGGTCACGAAGCCAGATGAACAGCGGACGGTGGGCGCGCGACGTTCAGGGCGCGATGCGGTGACACCCCTGTTCAAGCTCCGATCGCTTTGGACCGATAGCAATGTATGGATTCGGTCAAGACGAGAAATGAAGGGGGTGGCGCACAGATGAATCAGCGGATTCCAATGGTGCCGGTTGCCCCTGCTGCGGGCGGCGCGACGCCCCCAGCAACGACACCGCTCGCCCCTCCGCCCGTAGCAATCGTTGACGGAGCGTCCGCGACGCCCCCACTCGCGATCATTCTGGACGAGATGACGTCTGCAGTTGATGGCGTCAACGGCGCGCTCCTCGCCTCGGTCGACGGTTTCGCGGTGGCTCGGAGCGCAGGAATGCCGAACTCGGCGGCGCATGCAGCCGTTCTTGCTGCGGGTATGGGCCTTGCCCACCAGTTGGCTGCCATGGGCGGCGGCTCCGAGCTTCGCCAGTTGGTCATCGACCACGACGAAGGCCTCTTGCTGCTCTGGCCACTCGGTTCGAAACGCGTGCTTGCCCTGCTGACGACGCGCCGTGTCGATCAGCAATCGATGCGTCAGTTCGTACAGGCCAAGGCCTACTGGCTCGCCGGCGATCAATGATGTCGGACCATACGTTCAAAATCCTCGTCACAGGGCCGTACGCAGCTGGAAAGACCTCGTTGATCCAATCGGTGTCCCAGACCGAGGTCATCTCAACCGATGTCGTCACCAGCGGTGACGAGTCGGCGGTGAAGGCGCACACCACGGTCGCAATGGACTTCGGTACGTATGCCATCGACGACAATGACGTTCGGCTGCTGTTGTTCGGCACCCCGGGTCAGCCTCGGTTCCGGTTCATGACAAACATTCTGAAGGGCGACGTTGACATCGTTGCGTTCGTTCTCGATGCCGAAGCGCCGGCGACTCACGCGCCGGCCGGCGTCGAACTCCGGTCGTTGCTCGCCGACCTGCAAGTGCCGGCCGTCATCGCGGTCAATCGATGCGACGATCTCCAGGCTGCTCGGCGTATTGCTCGGTCACTTGGTGCGGCGGACAGCCAACCAGTGGTTCCCTGCCAACTCAACGACGCCGATTCCGGTCGAGAAGTTGTCGTCGAGATTTTGGTCACGCTTCTCACTCACGTTGAATCCAACGCGCTCGTGGCGAGCGGCGCCGGGGTGGCCTGACATGTCCTCACCGATCAACACTCCAACGGGCGGCGCTGGGATGGCGCCCGCCACCCTTGACGCGTTGGCTGCCGACGGCGAGCACGCAGGATGGCGCGTGCTCGACACGGCGCGAGCCCAGCAATTCACGGGCGAGATCATTTTCCAGTCACAGCCGAGCGTCAGCGTGTACCTCGACAGTGGCCACGCGTACTACGCGGTCCGGGCCGGCGGCCCGTCGATTTGCGAGCGACTTATCGATGCTGACGTGGTTACTCCGATGCAGATTGAACGTGGGGTCATTCGGATTGGGGACGTCGAGAATCTTGGCCGGCTGTTCGATCGTGATGCGTCTGTTGACCGTGACGCGGTGATGGTCGTTGTCGAACTTGCGACCGACGACGTGGTGACCTTGCTTGCCAACACCGTCACGAGTTCGATCACCCTGACGGCCTACCGCCACCACGCCTCTGGCGTTCACCGGTGGTTCGTTGTCCCGTTCGATCAACGACACGATGTCCTTGTGCAACGGGTCCCGGTCAACGAAGTCACCCAGATCGACACGTCGATCACGAGTGAGCAGCCTGACCTGGCTGATCTGCCCGATCACGTCGACGACGGCGTGCACATCGAATGGGACGAGTCGCTGGGCGACGACCTGCTCGATGTGCCCGAGCGCCAGCTCCCCTTTGACGAATCGATGGTGCA
>NZ_CAXCAM010000039.1:0-25135 GCF_963980585.1 uncultured Ilumatobacter sp. | reverse complement strand
ACTGCCGCTCCCAACACCCGCCGCTGGCGAGCCAACGCAGGTACGTCCTGACGACGTCGGCGATATCGGCGCCTGGGTCAGCCAGACAGTCGGGCCGACCACGGCCAACGTCAGCCGGACACTCAGCCTCGTGCCGGTGACCAATCAGGCGTGGCGGCAACTCGTTGACACGCACTACTCACACGGCGCCGAGTTCATGAACATGCAGTGGGACTTCCCGCTCTCCCGGCCGCAGGCCGAGCTGGTGGCGACACGATCGACTGCGCTCAACGAGTGCTTCTATTGAACGACCTCGCACACCACGCTGCTCCGTGTGAGTGGCGAAGCGAACGGACTGCACATCGACCTCGAAGGAGCGCTCGATGCCGACCACATCGGTGACGTCGGCGTCCCCGCCAGTGCAGAGCTGCTGGCGTTCACGAACGCTGTCGAGCTGGGCCGCGGCGACATCGACCAGACACGCGCCGCGCTCGCCGCAGCGATCGGGGCCGAGGCAACAACCGAAGCGGCAGCGATCATCGCGATCTTCAACGGACTGGTGCGCGTCGCCGACGGCACCGGCATCCAGCTCGACGACGGTGTTTTCACCGCATCGATCACTGAGCGCGAATCCCTCGACATCAACCGCTTCGCCGGCGCGGCGAACTCAGCCGACCTCCAGCCGGCACCAAGCATGCCGACCGCAGTGCACCAACTCTTCGGCTGACAACTCGTCACCCGCGGTCAGTAAGTTCGCGCACCATGAGCGACGAGGCGGACAGCACCAGCGCACCAAGTTTTCCGCTGCAGGAATACCTCGGCATGGAGCTGTCCAGTACCGAAATGGGCGCCGGAACCGCAACGCTGCACCTCGACGATCAGCACGCCAACCCGAACGGTGTGGCTCACGGCGCCGTGCTCTTCGCACTGGTCGACACAGCGATGGGCAAGGCGACAATGAGCGTGATCGACGACAATCTGTACTGCGCGAGCGTCGAGCTGTCACTTCGTTTTATCCGGCCAGCATCGGAGGGTGAGCTGATTGCCGAGGCCACGGTCGTGAAACGCGGTCGCAGCATCGTGCACCTCGAAGCGCGAGTGCACGACGGCGATGACCGGCTCGTCGCCACCAGTTCGGGCACCTTTGCCATCCTCGGCGGCTGATGCCAACACCGGCGTCGCAGCGAAAGCGGCTCCATCGGCGACTCGAGTGCGAGTCGGGCAGCTCCACGGCAGGCTGCAGTCATGACCGATGACGCCTCGCCCGAGATCGACACCGAATCCGACGCGCCATCGACCGACGATCTCGATGACGTGATCGAATCGGACGCGGCAGAACGACTCGCGATGCGATTCGGTTTCGATGATGAGCAGACGCAACTCTTCATGCTGCTCACCGGAGCTGCCTCGCTCTTCGCTCAGGACGGCGACCCAGCCCTCGGCGACGACGCGACCGAGCGGAGCCAGGCGCTGGCACTGTTCACCCAAGCGCTCAACGACCCGCCGATCGCGCTTGCCGCATGGGACGCCTGGTCCGAGGAAGGCCTCACTGGTGACGTATTGCAGCCGTTCGTCGATGAAATCATGGGCTCACTCGAAGGTGGCCAGCCCGGCGTCAGTTGGCTCTTGTCACGCCAGGCGGCGCTTCGACTCGACAACGACGAGTCCACCCGCCTGCTGGAGTCGGTGCGCGACAGTGGTCACGCCGCGGTGCTGATCGACCTCGCTGCGCTGCAAGCCGACGGGAGTAACCCGATCGAGGCCCGCGACCTCCTGGAAGCCGCGGGCGTGAACACCGAGATCGACCTCGACGCTGCATACGATCCGATCACCAGCGAGCAGGGCCTCGGTGTCGAACTGGCCGAAGAGATCGCTCCGTTCGCTGCGCTGCGACCTCAGCGGATCGCCGGCCGTAACGACACCTGTCCGTGCGGCTCAGGCAAGAAGTACAAACACTGCCATCTCGGCAAGGAACTGCACTCGCTGAACGATCGGGCGGCGTGGCTGTACCTCAAGATGATGCGGTTCATGCAACTCACCAACCCGTACCTGCCTGACGCGGTCGTGGCTGAGATGACGAGCAGCTTGGAGACACCGGACCTGGCCAACATGCTCGAGTCGTCCTACATCCCGACCGACATTGCCCTGCACGAAGGCGACGTGGCCAGCCGTTTCCTCATGGCGAAGAGCGCTGTGCTCCCCGCCGACGAGGTCGAACTCACGGAACGATGGATCGAGGCGCCGCGCAGCGTGTTCCGCGTCAAGAAGTCGACACACGCTGAGCTGGAACTCATCGAATTGCGCAGTCGCGACCGCGTCACCATCGTCGGCACCGTGCCCGAGCAACCGCTTGAGGTCGGCACGCTGATCTGCGGGCGACCGCTGCCAGTCGGCCAGACTCATCGGTCCTACGGGGGTTTCCTCCCCGTCGACGAGACAATGATCGACGGCGTCCTCGAAGCGTGTGCCAGCCGCAATCTTGCCACGGTGGCCATTTCACTCTCACAGATCTTTGACGCCGCCGAGATGGCCGACGCGCTGCTCGCGGAAGATCCTCTTCAGGTGCCGTAGCGAAGCGTCCCCGCCGGGAGCCTCGCTTCGAGTGCAGCCATCACTTCGCCCACGTTGGCCTGGCGGCCAGTCTCGTGCTTCGAGTAAATCGTGTCGCGCTGTCCATCGCGCTCGACGACCACGTCGAACACACCGCCGCCACCAGGGATGAGTGTGATCTCGCTCACCTTGTGCTGGTAAGCGGCCATGACTTCATCGGTCACGCGCACGGCGTGAGGCCAATAGTTTCAAGCCAGGCAATACGTGATGCTGATCTTCATGGCGTGCTCCTACCAGTATTCCTCGTAGTGGATGTTGCCGGGCGCGTTGCGACGGTCGGTAGTGAAGCCCTGTTTCACGAGCAGCTCGACCACGCCGGTGGTCTCAGGGAACACTTGCTCGCCGTCGACTTCTTGAGGGAGTCCGATCATTGCCGGGTTGCCGCACAGGAAGATGTGGCTGGTGTCCGGCGACAGCGTGACGCCAAGCTTCTCGGAGAAGTCGTTATCGCGCAGTAGGTCTTGCAGATATCGCTTCGGAATACCTTCCTCACGAGTCGGCATCGGCATGTAGTGATAGTTCGGGTAGCGCTGCTCAAGCTCGCGGTGCTTGTCGGAGTACCCGAGATCAGCGTTCTGGCGCACCGTGACTGCGGAAATAATCGGACCGGTATGACCCTTGCGCAACAGGTCGATGACCATGCCGTTGTGCGGCGCCTCGCCGGTACCGGTGGAGAAGAACACAATCTCGGCTTTCGGGTCCTGCACCGCGTTGAGCGTGTAGCGGCCAGCAACCTTCGGGCCGAGATAGATGCGATCGCCGGTCTGCTTCAACGCAAGGCGCGGCGTGAGCGCCGGCGTGTTGTCTGACGTTGGTGGAACGAGAACGATGTAGAACTCGAGTTCGTCGAGGCCGTTCTCATCGGTCAGGTAGCCGTAGTCATCGAAGATCCGCGACGAGATCGAATACGAGCGGCGGATCAGCTTGTCCCACCGCTTCTCTGCCTCAGGGTCATCAGCGTCGTCGATCCGCTCTTCCCAGTACCCCAATCCGAGCGATGCGTACTGGCCGGGCAGGTACGAGGTATCGCCGTTGTCCGGCTTGACGCGCAACACCCAGAGGTCGGAGTGCGTCGGCTCGAAGTAGGTGATCGTGGCGTTGTAGTGCTCGTCGCGCAACTCCTCGATGGCCCCCACGTGACGCGCACGCCGTTCGATCGACGAAGGCGTCGGAGGCGGGTCGATCTCGGGGAAGCACGCCTCGGCGAGCGCCACGCCGACCTGCCACCCGGGCGCCGTGTTCACAGGTACATCGGGACCTGGATCGCCGATGAACCACACCTTGCCGGAGTCGATCGCGGCTGCGGTGGCACCAACATCGTCCGGTGTCAGCGCGGCGCGCGGGGAGGCGAACACGATGTGGTCGAACTGCAGATCGGGGGTTCGCCGGTCGCCGAACTCGGCCATCGGGAACTCACCCTCCAACGTGATGTGCTGCAGGGTTGACCGATACAGCAACGTCGCCTGGCGATCGCGTTCGAGCTTGCGCAGGACGCTGGCGCCGGCGGGCGAGAGCAACGTCGGGTCCATACCACTGGCGGCAAGCACCATCCGGTTGCCGCCATCGGCGTACTGCGCGGTCAACTCCACTGCATGGTCGGAAAGGCCGACGACCAGGATGTCCTGATCGGTGCCGGCGTTGAAGCGGTCGATGTGGATGCGATCGGTTTCGGGCAACGGGATCGGCGGCTTCCAGCCCGCGCTGTCGCGCCGGTCAGCTACCAGCACGGCACGCGTGCGGTAGCTCAGTCGGTTGGTGTCGACCACCAGGTGGTCACCCACGACGTCAACTGAGGTGACGACTTCACCGAAGCCCACATCAAGCTGATTCGGGCCGATCAGATCGGGCAGCGCGACGCGGCCCGCGGACTCGAGGATGCGAATGCGGTCAAGCCCAGAGCGCAGCGATGAGATCGCCACGGAGAGCCCGCCTGCCGAACCCCCGATGATCACCAGGTCGTAGAGCGTCGGATCATCGTGCGCAAGAGCAGTCATGTGCAGAACAACCTACGCAACCTCCAGGTCATTCCGAAAGCCAACCAGCGACCTTGGCCATGCACCGGCAACTGAGTCGCACTCCATGCCAGGTCCGAAAACGACGACGACCCCCGCGCCGAAGCACGGGGGTCGTCGCAGAATTCAGACGATAAGTATCAGTCGGCCGACTCGGCCGCTTCGTCTACAGCTTCTTCATCACCTTCTCTGGGTTCGGGTGCGTCACCCAGACCCATGGCGTGAAAAATCTCTGCCTTGCGGTAATCGAAGTCGTCCTGGCTGACCTCACCCTCGGCGAAACTCTCGTTCAGGACGCGAAACTCTTCGAGCAACGCGTCCTCATCGGGAGCATCGGAACCGTCGTCTTCCTTCTTCGCAGCGGTCTTTCCGTGGCGGATGGCCTGCTTTTCAGCCTTCCGCTCTTTCTTCCGGAGTTCGCGTTGTCGCTTCTGGTATGACTGTGGGCTAGAGGCCAATCAGATCGCCTCCTCAGACGACTTTGACGTCGACGGCCTCGGGGCCTTTGCGACCTGGCGCGATGTCGAACTCGACGGTGTCACCATCGTTGAGCGATCGGCGGCCAGTGCCGGAGATGTTGGAGTAGTGCACGAAGACGTCGTCGCCATCGTCACGTGAGATGAAGCCGAAGCCCTTCTCGTCATTAAAAAACTTGACCGTACCTGTGGTTGCCATTGCGGCTCCTTATTCAATTCCGGGCCACCTTGACCCGTGTTGCCCCGACCACCCTAATGAGGTCCGACACTGAACCCACCGCGGCCAGGCGCAACAGGATGGCCGCTGACATCGCGATGCCGGTTGCTCCACCGGCGAGCAACGCCATGTCGGTAATCATCGCGCCATACGCCAGCCAGAGCAGCCCTTCGACGAACGACAGCATCCAGGTCGTCGGTGCCACCCCGTCAAGTTGCCGCGTTCGGTAGGCGGCGAACACCGCCGGTGCAAGCTGGATGCCATACGACAAGCCGATGGCCAACCCGGCCATGTCCCACCCGCCAATCAGGAACGCGGGGAGCGGCGCCATACCGAGGCCAAGCAGCCCGACCGCCATGCCGCCCAGCGCTGAGCGTCCGACAGAGCGAAGATAGACCGTCGCCATGGCGAAATAGAGCGCCAGTGAAACCGTGGATACGGGCAGGATCGCCCAAAGCTCGGTGGCCACCGCATAGGCGGTCCACCACGCGTTGATCGCCATGCTGACGCCAATCCACACGGCCGAGACGCCGTCGACCTTGCCGGTGCGGGCCAGACGCATCGCCTGTGGGAGGGCCATGCCTGAGCCCAAGACGCTGGCAGTGACGACGGTCAGAGTGAGGATGAGATTCATGGAACACCTCCCGGTGCGGATTGTCGACTGTAAGGAGCAAAGCACTCTATAGTCCTTACGCCTGGGAAACCCAGTAACTTTGTCACCGTGTACGTGACATCGGGCAACGACACCGAGCAACTCCTGACTCTCGAGGCGATGGTGCGAGCTGCCAACGCGTTCACTGACGCCGCCACAGGTAATGGCGACGCGGTCGACATGCGGCAGGTGCTCGACGACGCAGGGTTTCCTCGTGCGGTCATCGCTCCCGAGGCAGCCATTCGACGCGCCGCCGAACGATTCACTGACCTGCTCCCTCGCGTCCAGTCTCTGCCAGACGTTGATGTCGGCACCGCCACGCTGTGGATCAACGCGGAACTGACCGAATTGGAGATCTCACCGTCACTGACCGACCACGGCGAAGCGGCATTGCACATCCATTGGACGCCCGCGTCGGCCACGTTTGATGATCAGGTGCTCGCCGATTTTCTGATGGCTCTGACAAACGAACTCTGCGACAACGGCACCACACGCTTTGGTCGTTGCGCCGCGGACGACTGCGAACGACTCTTCTACGATTCGTCACGTAACGGCTCTCGGCGGTTTTGCTCCGACCCGCGCTGTGCGAGCCGAACCCACACCGCCGACCACCGCAAGCGCAAGAAGACCACAAGAAAGCACTCGGCCTGATCCGCACGCTCGAACGCAACCGCCCAGTGCGGGGCCACGCTCACCGACGCCCCACGGCCAACCGAGTTGCTCTGCCTCTCACTCTCTCGGTCGGATATCGGTATCGCTCGTTACGCGAGCAAGGGAGTGACGGCATGCTGGCCGCGTGCAACTCGACTTCTGGATCGACCCCATTTGACCGTTCTGTTGGCTGACGGCCCGTTGGGTCGTCGACGATGTATCGCCCGAACGTGATCTCGATGTCAACTGGCGTCCGATCAGCCTGCTGTTCAAAAACGATCCGCCGGAAGGATCCGACTACTACGGCCCGGCCAAGTTCACCCACGACCTCATGCGCGTGATGGAGTCGGTACGTGCCGCCGCGGACACACCCGAGGCTGGCAACGCCGACGTCTTCAAGCTCTACTGGGAGGCGGGCAGCCGGATTCACCACGCCCGCAATCGCGACTTCACCGCGACTCAACTCCTTGAGTCAGTAGGACTCGACACGTCGCATGCATCGGCATTCGACGACGCGAGCTGGGACGATGCGATCAGGACCGGGATGAACGCCGGCCTGGCCCTGGTCGGCAACGACGTGGGCACGCCAATCATCGCGATCGACCGACCCGACGGCGAGCGAGCCGGCTACTTCGGCCCAGTCATCAGCAAGGTTCCGCCAAAGGACCAAGGCCTCGCCATGTGGGACGGCCTCGTCGCGATGATGGAAGTCGACAGCTTCTTCGAACTCAAGCGCACCCGTTCCGGCCGCCTCGACTTCGGCGACCGCCCCGCCACCGCCTGAAGACCACACCACCGCCCAGAGGTCAGCGCTGTCGGCGGGCTTCGTACAACTCGATGTAGTCGTCAACGCTCACCGCGCCGATCGCGGCTGCAATCGCGTCGGGCACCAGCTGGTCGAGCCGCTTGAAGCGCAAGCAACTCTTGCCCATATCGAGCTTCATGTCCGCCTCGGCGTACGCGGTCCGCAGCTCCTGCTCGACCGACCCGGACGCATACATACCGTGCAGATACAGGGAGTAGTGGTGCTTCTGCGCGGCCAGCGCGGCGAACATCAGCGGCTGCCCGTTGTAAGTCTCGGGATAGCGCTCAAGCGGGATCTCGTAGGCAATCAGCCCAAAGTTCATCGACTCCTCGACGCCGTCGGGCAGCGCATCGAGGACCAGCTGACGCACCTCAGCAACGACGGCGGCGCGCTCCGGTGGCAGCTCGGCGAGATATCCATCGACACTCGTTGCTGCACTGGTCGCCATCTCTCGATCGTAGACAACGGCCCTCGCCTCACTCATCTCCACCCTCTCCCGATCCCTCTCGATTCCTCCCGATCCCCCATCCGTCTCCCTCCATCCCTCCCCCCTCCATCCCTCCCTCACCGGGTCGACGGATCCGGATGGCTGACGTAACGTCTGGCCATGTTCGACGCCGGAGTCCACCATGTTTCGCTCAACGTGACCGATGCTGCCGTCGCCACGCGGTTCTATGTCGACGTGCTGGGGATGGCGCAGCGCGATGACCGGCCTAACTTCTCCTTCGACGGCGCGTGGTTGCAGTCCGGCGATCAGCAGATTCATCTCCTTGAAGTTTCCGACTTCGTTCCGCCCCAAGGTCAGCACTTCGCGTTGCGCGTCGCCGACCTCAAAGCCGCCCGGGCACACCTCGAGGCACATGGCGTGACGGTCAGCGAGCCCAAGGAGCTGCCGGACATCTGTGTGCAGAGTTTCTTCAAGGATCCGACCGGCAACCTGATCGAACTCAACCAGCCGCTCTGAGGCCGCTCGGCCGAGAGCCGATGCTCCAGTCCGATTGGCGCGTCGCGTTCTGCCTAGGTTCGCATCGACCGATCAGAGAGTAGGAGCCGACCATGGCCTGGGATTTCGAGACCGAACCAGAATTCGAAGCAAAGCTCGCGTGGATGCGCGAGTTCGTGAAGGAGGAGATCTTCCCCCTCGAAACCCTCGCGCCGGAGTTCCGCAGCCCTGAAGGTCGCGCCGCGTTCGCCAAGGTCACCGAGCCGCTGAAGCAGCAGGTGAAGGACCAAGGCCTGTGGGCCGCACACCTCCCGCCCGAACTCGGCGGCGGTGGATTCGGCCAGGTCAAGCTCGGCCTCATGCACGAGATCCTGGGCCAGTCGGTACTCGCTCCTCGCATCTTTGGCAACAATGCTCCGGACTCGGGCAATGCCGAACTGCTGTCGCTCGGTGGCACCGAGGAACAGAAGACGAAGTGGATGCAACCGCTCCTCGATCAAGAGATCAGTTCGTGTTTCTCGATGACCGAGCCGGGGGCTGGTGCCGACCCAACTTTGCTCACGACGCAGGCGATGCGCGACGGTGACGAGTGGGTGATCAACGGCCACAAATGGTTCTCATCGAACGCCTCGGTCGCCGACATCTTGATCGTGATGGTCAAGACCAACCTCGACGAAGACGCGTCGCCGTATCAAGCCTTCTCGATGATCGTCGTCCCAACCGACACGCCCGGCGTCAATATCGTGCGCGACGTCCCGACGATGGGTGAGCCCGACCACCGGACTGGTGAGCCGGGCGGTCACGCCGAGATCCTGTACGAGGACGTGCGTGTCCCGTTCGGCAACGTCGTTGGCGGCGAGGCTGGCATCGGACAGGGTTTCGCGTTGGCCCAGAAGCGGCTCGGTCCCGGCCGCATCCATCACGCAATGCGCTGGCTCGGCCAGTCGCAACGTGCCTTCGACCTGCTCTGCGAGCGGGCGCTCACCCGCTACACAAAGGGCTCGATTCTCGCCGACAAGCAGATGGTTCAGGACTGGATCGCCCAGTCATACGCGGACCGCGAGGCGGCGCGACTGCTCACGCTGCAGGCGGCGTGGAAGATGGACAAGCTGCACGAAGCCGGCGGCACCTACAGCGATGCGCGTCTCGAGATCGCCGTCATCAAGTTCTGGGGTGCCAAGGTGCTCCACGACGTGATTGATCGGGCGATCCAGATTCACGGCTCGCTCGGCTACACGACCGACCTCCCGCTCGAAGCCATGTACCGAGCCGCCCGTGCGGCGCGCATCTACGACGGCCCCGACGAGGTCCACAAGGTCACGGTCGCCCGCCAGGTGCTCAAGCGCTACCGGCCGGCAGATCCGAGCATCGACCACGTCCCCACCCGACGGGCCGACGCGATGAAGCGCTACGGAGACGTGTTGGAGGAACTCGCGATCAACTCCTAGCCAAGGTCGAAAACGCAGAGAGCCTGGCCCTTCCGCAAAACGCGGAAAGGCCAGGCTCTTCAGAATCAGATCTCACCACCAGGTGGCGCTGAGATCAGACCATTTCCATCAACCTCAGTCGAGGCGTTCGATGATGGTGGCGTTGGCCATGCCGCCGCCTTCGCACATGACCTGGAGGCCGTACTTGCCGCCGGTGCGCTCGAGCTCGTTGAGCAGCGTCGCCATCAGCTTGGTGCCGGATGCGCCGAGCGGGTGACCGAGGGCGATGGCTCCGCCGTTGACATTGACCTTGCTCATGTCGGCGCCGGTCTCCTTCTGCCACGCGAGGACGACCGAGGCGAATGCTTCGTTGACTTCGAACAGGTCGATGTCGTCAATGCTGAGGCCGGTCTTTTCGAGGATCTTCTTGGTCGCCGGAATCGGGCCCTTGAGCATGGTGACTGGGTCGGTTCCAGCGAGTGCGAAGCTGTGGAACTTGGCGCGGGGCTTCATGCCGAGCTCCTCGGCCTTGTCCTTGCTCATGATGAGTACGGCGGAGGCACCGTCGGAGATCTGCGAGGAGTTGCCGGCGGTGATCTTGCCGTCTTCCTTGAAGGCTGGCTTCAGCTTGGCGAGGCCCTCGGCGGTCGAGCCCTCGCGAATGCCCTCGTCGTTCTTCACCACGACCTGTTCGCCGTCGAGATCGATCGTGACCGGCACGATTTCGTTCTCAAAGCGGCCTTCGTCGCGAGCGATGGCGGCGCGCTGCTGGCTCTGTGCGCCGAAGGCGTCGAGGTCTTCGCGGGTGATGCCGTATTCGTCGGCGATCATGTCGGCACCGATGCCCTGCGGCGGGAGGCCGGTGTCGGCGTAACGGTCCTGTTGGTCTTGGCTGAACGGGAAGCCCATGCCCTGGACGATTGAGGCGCCCATCGGGGTGCGCGTCATGACTTCGACGCCAGCCGCGACGACGACGTCGTAGGCACCGGCGATGACGCCCTGCGCTGCGAAGTGCATCGACTGCTGCGACGAGCCGCACTGACGGTCGACGGTGGTCGACGGCACTTCTTCGGGCCAGCCGGCGGACAGCACGGCGTTGCGGCCGATGTTGAGCGACTGCTCACCGACCTGCATGACGCAGCCCATGATGACGTCGTCAACCATGGCCGGGTCGAGGCCGTTGCGCTCTTCGAGGGCCTTGAGCACGTGTGCTGCGAGGTCAACGGGGTGCTGATCCTTCAGTTGGCCGTTGCGCTTGCCTCCGGGTGTGCGGATGGCATCGACGATGACTGCTTCAATCATGTGGTCTTCTTCTTTCTGTGTCGAGGACCACTTGGTGCCAGGCACCAAGTGGTCCTCATGTGTTGATTGCGGATTGGAGATTGACTTGGAGCCGGGTGAGGACCCAGCTGAGGGCTTGGCGTTCTTCGCGGCCAATGCCGTGACGGAGTTCGCCGCGGAGTACTTCGTCGACGCTGGCAATGTCTGCTGCAAGCGCCCGGCCGGAGTCGGTGACGTCAACACGCCAGACACGCCGATCGTCAGGATCTGGGTGGCGCTCGATGAGACCGCGTCGTTCGAGACCATCGACGACGGTGCCCATCGCGGCGCGACCGGTGCCCATCCGGTCAGCGAGTCGGGTTTGGGTGGTGGCACCGAACTCTGCGACGTAGGCCAGGAGGCTGGCCTGCGTGAGATTGAGGTCGAGTGGCTTGAGCCGGGCGTCGAATGCCTCGCGGATCAAGCGCGCCGTCGACATCAGCGTCGACTCGACCCGCAACCAGGGAGGTGCGTCGAGTTCGTTGTTGGTCAGGCTGCTCATTGGATCTGCGTGACAGGACGACTTGGTGCCTGGCACCAAGTCGTCTTCCGTCTGGACACATACTGTACGACGTCATACAATCAGACGCAAACGAATCCCTCGATCGCCGAAAGAGCGTGCGCCATGGCCGAATTGACCGAACAACAAGCAGCCGACTTCCGCAAGAAGTGCGACGACTTCCTCGAGACCTACGCCTACAAGCAGGGCCAGGGCGTCCCGAGCTACGACGATCAGAAGGCTTTCCTCGCCGCAGCCGCCGGCGCCGGCCTCGCCGGCGTCGCGTACGACGCGGCCTACGGAGGCGGCGGCCTCAGCCAAGCCCACGACAAGATCTGGCGCGAGGCGCAGGGCAACTACACGATGATGAGCGGCGCGTTCATCATCAGCCATGGCATGTGTGTGCCGATGGTCAGTGAGTACGGCAGCGAAGAGATCAAGAAGCGGTACCTGCCCGACGCCATCTCGGGCAAGACCCTGTTCTGCCAGATGTTCTCCGAGCCGGGCGCCGGCTCCGACGTCGCATCGCTCCAATCGCGGGCCGTCAAAGACGGTGACGAGTGGATCCTCAACGGCCAGAAGGTGTGGACCACCACGGCCCAGATCGCCGACTACGGCGTGGTGATCTGTCGCACCGACCCCGACCAGCCGAAGCACGCCGGCATCTCGATGTTCATCGTCGACATGAAGGCACCGGGCATGGAGATTCGCCCGATCCACCAGATCGACGGCGGCAGCGAGTTCAACGAAGTCTTCATGACCGACGTGCGGGTGCCCGCCGATCACCTGCTCGGTGAGTACAACAACGGCTGGCGGATGGCCACCGCGATGTTGATGTACGAGCGCGTTGCCATCGGCACCGCCGGCTCGGGCAAAATCAACCAGCCGACGTACAAACTGCTCCTCAAGGCAGCGCAGGAGAACGGCAAGGTCAACGACCCGGTTGTCCGCCAGCAATTGATGACGATCTACTCGATGGAGACCACCAAGGCACTGGTCGCGCAGCGCACCAAGGCCGAGCAGAAAGCGGGCAAGACCCCCGGCCCCGGCGGCTCGCTTGGCAAGCTCTTCGGGTCGAACATCGCCTGGTACATGCGCGAGTGCGCCCTCGAAATCGCCGGACCGCAAACCGTGGCGTGGGAGCCCGATGCGGAGAACGGTTCCGAGCGTCAGCGAATCTTCCTCAACTCGTTCCAGTCATCGATCGCAGGTGGCACCGACGAAATCCAACGCAACATCATCGGTGACCGCGTCCTCGGCCTGCCACGTGAACCCGGCGTCGACAAGGGCGTCCCCTTCAACGAGCTGAAGGTCGGCACGCAAGCCTGACGCCTCGCGCTCCCACTCGTTTGAGTCGGACCGCAATTCGTACGGTGACAAGATGACGAACACCGCGACTGACGCTGGATTGACCGACGCGGAAGCGACCGCGTTTCGACAGCGGTGCGTCGACTTCTTCGAATCTCGACCGACGCAACAGGCTGCTCCCACCTTTGAAGAGTCTCAAGCCTTCCACCGTGCGGCAGCGGAGGCAGGCGTCGGCGTCGGCATCGCTGTCCCGACTGAGTACGGCGGAGCCGGGCTGACACTTGCGCACGACAAGATCTGGCGCCAGGTCAAAGAGGACTACCCGGTCATGGAGACCGACTTCGTGATCAGCCACGGTATGTGCCTGCCGATGGTGAGCGATCACGGCACCCACGAGCAAAAGCTCGCCTTCCTCCCCGAGCTCATCTCCGGCGAGAAGCTGTGGTGCCAGATGTTCTCCGAACCCGGTGCCGGATCCGACGTCGCGAGCCTGCAGACCAAGGCCGAAGTCGACGGTGACGAGTGGATCGTCAACGGCCAGAAGGTCTGGACCACGCTCGCCCACCGGAGCCAGTACGGGCTGCTCGTCGCCCGCAACGATCCCGACCAGGTCAAGCACGCCGGGCTCTCAATGTTCATCGTCGAGATGCAAGCACCGGGCGTCGAGACGCGACCGATCCACCAGATCAATGGTGAGTCTCACTTCAACGAAGTGTTCTTCACCGACCTCCGTGTTCCGAAGAACCACCTCCTCGGCGAGTTGAACACGGGCTGGAAGCTCGCCACTGCGATGCTGATGTACGAGCGAGTTGCCATCGGTGCCGGCGGGGGTGGCGGCATCAACACACCGATGTACGACCTGCTCCTCAGACACGCCGCCGCATCCGGCGCAGTCGACAATGCGGTCGTTCGCGATCAGTTGATGCAGGTGTATTCGATGGAGACCACCAAAGCGCTCATCGCGATGCGGACCCGCGCCGAAATGAAGGCAGGCAATACACCGGGGCCAGGCGGTTCACTCGGCAAGCTCTACGGCTCGGTCATTGCCTGGAAGGTCCGGGCCATCGCACAGGAGATGGCCGGAGTCGGTTCCATTGCCTGGGAATCCAATGACCCACGCGGCGGAAACCTGCAAAGTGTGATGCTGCGCACCTTTGCGTCGGGTATCGCCGGTGGCACCGACGAGATCCAGCGCAACATCATTGGTGACCGCGTGCTCGGTCTGCCGCGCGAGCCGGCCGTCGACAAGGGCGTCCCGTTCAATGAATTAAAGGTCGGCACCCAAGCCTGACCGGCGCGGATCTTGGTCGATTGACGACCAGTCAGACCGAGGAGAACGAATCGGCCCCGATCGCGCCGGTGCATGACCCCATGGTTGTTGCCCCATACGCTGCCTGGACTGGGTGACCGGGGCGGTCACGTCCTTCAGCGGCGATCAGACGAGTGGACCCCACACTTCGAGGTGGTGGGAACGCTCGATTCGCCGAATGGTGCGCAGGTCGAGGATCTGTTCGACACCACCCGCACGGAACGCCCCACGGGCCCGTTGTTGCTGCGTCGCGTCCGTCGCCGCGAGGTCGTCGTGGAGCCGTTGCATCAACCAGAACCGATACGGCAGAACGCCCGTCGTGATCTGCATACCGCGCCAATCGAACGTGGCGTTCCCACCTCCGTCGCGGCCGCCGGTGAGGCCGCGATTGGCCGGATTGTCCAGACCGTTCGTTCCTGCCTCGATCTCGGGGTGCTCAGCCAACCAGTCGTTGGCGACAGCCACATGTGCCACGATCTCGGGCAGGTACTCCTCGGCGACGAATCGCATCATCGCCAACAACGTCTCGGGGAGGCGGGAGTCATCAACCAGTTCCGGATCAACCGTGCCTCCGTACTCGTGCAGATACGGCTCGTTCGATGTCATCCGCTCAACCCAACGCCCGACTCGTGGTGCCCGCTGCTTGATGAGCATCGTCGGCGCGGGATCACGGAACAGGTGCGCCCACATTGCAGCGATCAACCCGTAGTCGCCGAGCGTGGGGCGCCCGCCAAGCAGGTAGGGATGCTCGACAAGGTGTGCCGAGAAGAGATCGAGCCACTCCTCGAAGGCGGTTTCGATCAGCGGCTGCGACGCCGCCGACACCCCGAATGCCACTGCGGCCTTGCGCATCCGGCCACTGCTCTTGCGGAACATATCCTGGGCTTGTTCCTCTGTCAGCGACTGAGGCATATTGAGCGCGAACTCCGACATGATGAAATCGAGGTTCTGTTCGTCGAAATTCCACCGGTAATGCATCGCCGGTCGGAGCAGCCCCTCGCCGCCGAAAATCTCGAACAGGTGCGAGATCGCGAGCAGTGTCGGGGACTCGGGCCGGACCGACGAGCGGCGAAGTGGACTGCCATCACCGAGGTCGAAGTGGTCAATGATGTCGGCGCCATCCTGGATGATGGTGCCGTCCGGAGTCTCGAGGCACGGGATGATCCAGCGGCCAACGGTCGGCACGATGTGGTTGAGATACCGATCACTGCCTGGCGACATCTCGACGAAGTCGATGCCCTGGGTCCGCAGATAGGACCGGGTCTTGCCGGTGTAGAGCGAGACCGGGGCGCCGTACAAGATGTAGGTCATCGGTCAACTCTGGCACGCGTGACAACCTTCGCCGCTGTCGACACGACCGCGCTCTGCGACCGGCTCACACGACGAAGGTTCTGAGAGTCAGACCCAAAGGTGATGGATCTATTCAGGTGGGAGCATGGCGGCCATGATTTCGGCCATCATCTCCGAGCGCGGTGGCATGCCCGGAAACTCTTCCGGTGGCTCGGGGTTCAGGCCCTCGCCGACGGTGTGGAACCGCTCCATCGCAATGTCCAAGAAGTCGGCATGCGGGAACACCCAAAACCTGTCGTTGCCGACAGCGTCGACCACAAGGTCGGCAACAGCCGCGGGCGGCATGCCCTCATCAATGGCCCGCTGCACGTAACTCCGGGAGATTTGAGCGCCTGCGTCGCGCTCGGGTAGCGCACCGAGCTCGGCTGGCCAGTTGCGTTCGGATTCAGCAATGCCGGTCTTCACCCAACCAGGGCACAGACAGCTCACTCCGACAGGCACCTCTGCCGCCTGGAGGGAGGTGTACAACCCCTCGGTCATCGCAACAACGGCGTGCTTGCTGGCATCGTACGGCGGCGAGAAACCGGGGTACAGGCCCGCGATCGACGCGGTGTTGACGATGTGACCACCACCCGACATGACGATGTGCGGGAGGAAGGCGCGAATGCCGTAGATGACGCCCCACATGTTGACGCCGATCACCCACTCCCATGTTTCGATCGGACCAACCCACGGGTCGCCTGCACCGCCAACGCCTGCGTTGTTGCACACGATGTGCACGGCACCGAAGCGCTCCATGGTTGCCGCAGCCAACGCATCGACCTGCTCGACCTTGCTGACGTCGGTGACGACGGTCAGCGTCTCGACGCCGTGTGCGCCAACTTCGGTGGCCGCTGCGGCCAATGCATCTTCCTGTACGTCGGCCAAAACGACCGAGCAACCGGCGGCGGCGAAAGCGTTGGCGAGCGCAAGTCCGATGCCACTTCCTGCTCCGGTGACGACGGCAACTTTGCCTGGTCCGAGTTCCATGGCTGTCCCTCCTGGGGCCGACCCAGGGTGGGTCTCGGCCCCGGAGCGAACGTAACAGGCCCCAGAGAGGCGCTCGTCAAACGGGTCCAGCCGCGCCGGCTCAAGTCCTTGTGTGGCGCATGTAACTCACCGTCACTGGTCGCGCAGTTCGCGCTTGAGAATCTTGCCGGTCGCATTGCGAGGGAGTTCGTCGACAAAGCGGACCGAGTGGGGAACTTTGAACGTGGCCAGCCGTTCACGACAGAAATTGACAATCGTCGTCTCATCGATCTCTACACCGTCGGTCTTGACGACAACGGCTTGACCAACCTCGCCCCACTTGTCGTCGGGAAGGCCGATCACCGCCACGTCTGCGATGCCTTCGAGGTCGAACAACGTCGACTCGACTTCTGAGGGATAGACGTTCTCGCCGCCGGAGATGTACATGTCCTTCCAGCGGTCCACAATCGACACGTAACCGTCTGCATCCGCCTGTGCAGCGTCGCCGGTGTGCAACCAGCCGTCAGTGATCGCCTCGGCCGTGGCCTCGGGGTTGTTCCAGTAGCCCGGCGTGATGTTCGGGCCCTTGCACCAGAGTTCGCCGATCTCGCCGACGCCCACATCGACGCCATCCTCGCCAACGATCCGGATGGCCGTGTTCATTGCGGGCAGGCCCGCGCTTCCCGCTTTCTCGACGGCCATCTCCTTGCTGATCGACAGCACAAGTGGGCTGGTCTCGGTCATCCCGAACGCTTGGATCAGCGGGCAGCCCACCGATTCCCACATCTTCAGCAGCGGCAGTGCGGCTGGTGCGCCGCCGATGGCCGTCGACACCAAGCGCGAGAAGTCAGTCGATGCAAAGTCAGGGTGCTGGCCCATGAACAAGTAGTTCGCGGGAACACCGAGGAAGTGCGTGATGCCTCGCTCGGGGTCGCTGATCAATTCGAGGGCTCTGCCCGGGTCGAAGGTGCGCATCACCATGGTGGAACCTCCGAAGTACGCCGCAGGGTTCGTGTAGCAGTTCAGCCCACCGGTGTGGAAGAGCGGCAGGAAACAGAAGTTGACCATCGACCGGGACAGGTCGTGGAGTTCGGCCAGGTTGACCGAGTTCCAGAACGACATGCCATGCGTGATGATCGCGCCCTTCGGTCGGCCAGTTGTGCCCGAGGTATACATGATCGTCAGGGGATCGTCGTGGGTCAGTTCGGGCATCACCGGCAGAGTGGTCGAGTCCGCAGCGGCAAGCCCGTCGTCGTAGTTCGCGCTGCGGTCGGGGTGCGCGCCATCGCCACGGAAGATGACCAGGTGCGGAGTGTTGGTGCGCTCCACAAGCTCGGCTGCCATGTCACCGAGTTCCGGATCCGCGACGAGCACGGTGGGGCTGGCATCACTCACGATGTAATCAAGCTCGTGAATCGTGAGGCGCCAGTTGAGCGGGACGAACACCGCGCCAAGCCGGGCACAGGCGAACTGCACCTCGATGAACTCGACTCGATTCTGCGAGTACATCGCCACACGATCGCCTCGCCCGACACCGAAGTCGTCGCGCAACATTGCTGCTGCGCGGCCGACTCGCTCGTGCGCCTCGCGCCACGTGGACGCGACGCCCGGCGATCCACTGAGCGGGTCGATGTCGGCCCAAGCCGCTCGGTTTGGGCTGACCATCGCGTGGTGAGCAACCCAGTCATACGCCGGTGTCGATGTCATACCCAGCATGTTGTCAGGCGCTACGAGGGTCCTTCGACTCAGACCGGTCGACGAAGAATGCGTCGACCGACAGCGTGCACCACAGCAGTCCGCAGGACGCGCCGTCCGGTCGCCCACACCGCAACTCCGGTTGCCAACGTGAGGAGAAACGCTGCCTCGCGGACGAAGACGTTCGTGTAGATCGGCCAGATCTGCCAGTGGATCAGGAATGTCACCATCGACGCAGCGGCAACAACACCGAACACGGGTGCCGCCAGTCGTGGCACTCGCACGGCTGGCAGCCACAACAGCGCTCCGACCAACACGGTGACCATGAGCGCCTGCTGCCACCGATCGAAGTAGAGCGGTGTCGCGCCCATGAGCACCCCAGTGACCAGCAGTCGCTGACGGTTTGTGACCGCAACGTGGCCGGCCCACCCGAGCAGCACGAACCACACCGTGGTGTGCGGTCGGAAGATATTGTTGTACGAGGCACCGAATTCCACCAGCTGCAGCCCGACCGCGGTCGCCCCGAGCAACGCGACGAATGCGAACGCGAACGGCTGCCGACGTTCGAGGCGGCGGACGGGGCCGATCGAAAACAGCAGTGTGAGGACCAGGAGAACCTGGACAAATGCTTCGAAGTACCAGTACTCCCAGCGGCCGTCGCGTCGCCACGCCGAGCCGAAGTAGTTGTTCACGAGGAACAGTGACCCGGCGCTGTATCCGCCGACGAGCAGCATCTGCAGGCCGATCCACATCGACGTGGGAAGAGCAACACGTCCAACAGTGGCGAGCCCTCGGCGAACTGCGCCCGACGCTCCGGCCCCGGCGAGTTGGAACCGGGCGAAGTTGTAGCCGGCGACCGCGAGGAGCGCGTGCGCACCGCCGGCAAGGCGAGCGACACGCATGTGCGTCGCCACGATGATGCAGATACCGATGGCGCGTACGACGACGCTGGTATCAATTCGGGTGGTGAACCGGCGCCGACGTTGGGGCACGTATGCATCGAGTTCGGCAACAGGGCACACGTGCCATCCGTCGGGAAGATCGCCGAGGACGCGTTCGAGCCGAATCGACGCCTCGACGTAGGACAGTGAGTCTCCCCCCAACGAGGCAAAGGTGCTGTGCGGGCGGACGATGTCGACACCAAGCACATCGCGGAATATCTCCGTCGGAGTCTCTGTCTGACACGGTTCGTCGTGCGGGGCCGGGGGCTCGTCGACAAGTTCCAGGATCGCTGCAGTATCAACCTTGCCGTTGGGGAGCCGCGGAATCTCTTCGACCTCGATGACGTGGACCGCCGACGCGGGTACGGGCAGCGCATCAAGTCGCTGCCGCACTGCGTCGGCATGACCGACAGCAACGATGACCACTCGATCGTCGGTGCCCGCTGTGGCAACATCGACGTCGGCACGACTGAGGTCTGCTTCGAGTGCTTCGAGGTCGATGCGGTGGCCGAGAATCTTCACGAATCGTGATCGCCGGCCGACAATTTCGTAGAGCCCGTTCGGCAGGCGGCGACCGATGTCGCCGGTGTGCAGCTGATCGATGTCCCGACCGCGCCGCAGATCCTCCACGCAGGTGGCGTAGCCCAGCATCACATTGGGACCGCTGTACACAATCTCCCCGACGGTGCCAATTGCCGCATCAGTTTCCAGTTCAACCGGGATATCGCTCGGAGACATCGGCGTCAGACGGAACGCTCCCCCGAGGATCGGCCGGCCAATCGAGCACGGATGACCGGCGACCAGTTGTGGCTCGAGCGTCGCCATGCGTGCAGTTGCTTCGGTCTGGCCGTACATCACAACGAAATCCCAGCCATGACGACGGCCGAGGCGGCTCAGCCGCTGGACTTTCGCAGGCGCCAGTCGACCGCCGGCCTGGGTGACGCGACGAAGCGACGGCGCCGAGAGTGGATCGCCGCTGACCCGGTCGATGAGATCGAAGCTGTGGGGCACACCCGACAGCGTGGTGACGCCCCAACGATCGACAAGGTTCCAGAAGCAGGTGTCGACCACTGACGTGTCGGTCACGACGACCGCGGCGCCAACGGCAAGGTGGGAGGTGACAATCGAGAGCCCGTAGCAATAGTGCAATGGCAGTGAGGTGATCGCGACATCGTCGAAGCGCAACCCGAGTGCGTCAGCGATCGCCACAGCGTTGGACTCAACATTGCCGACCGAGAGCCGCACCGCCTTGGCCGAGCCGGTTGATCCGGACGTGCTCATCAGGACCGCGAGGTCTGGGTGGAGATCACTGCTGGCGGCCTCGGCGAACGGGTCACGCTCTGCCGAGCTCCGAATCGAAGCGACGTGTCCACCGCTGAGGCAGGCCAAGTACGTGACAATGGTGTCGATCGAATTGGTCGCACGGAGCGTGACCAGTCGGCGATCTGGGCCGAGTTCGTCTCTGCGCTGCTCGACACGAGTGACCAGCTCGACGTAGGAGACAACCGCGTCGCCAGCAATGAGTGCGGCCCGATTCCCTCGCCGGCGCATTGCCTCAAGGTCCGAGAGACCCGCAAGTCGTTGACCCGGCAAGACCTCCACCTCAGCAACACTAACCGCGAATGTTTAGGTTGCCTAACATTGAATCCGGGTCAGGTCAGATCGATGGCTTCGGTCCGGTCAAGGGTGCCGAGGTCATTGGACTGCACTCGGCTCGTTGACAGCGTCCAAAGGCTGTTGTCGATGACCATCGTGCGCTGCACAGCAGTTTGGAAGCCATTCCAGTCCGGGTAGCAGATTTCGATGCGGTCGAGGCCAGTGGTGTCGATCGTGGGCTCGCCATCCCAGTAGTAGAAGTCGATTTCATCGAGCGGGATCGGGTTGCAGAACAGTCCCGCGGCGCCCCCCTGGTCGTCCGGTCCGCACCCCTGCACCTGGCCACCGCTCTCCTCGACCCAGAAGAACTCGTTGTTCTCGTCGGTGCCGATCTCGTCGGAAGTGAGCACCCGACAGTCGGTTTGCCCGATCGCGCCGACTTCTTCATCGGTGTGCTGGATCCGGCCCTGCTCGGTGATCGTGTTGTTCTCGACCTTGAGGACCACTGCGCCGGAGAATCGATCGTTGAACGACTGCAGCGGCAAGACCGCCGTGTTGGTCGGTGCCCACCAGAGGAACGCACGGTGATCGAACTCGGCATCGCTGAAGGAGTCGGGCATCGTCCACACATCAACCTCGAGCGGGTTCGCGGGATCGCTCACGTCGAACAGCGAGACCTTGGTCCCCGTCGTGCGCCCTTCGTCGGTGGCGTCCTGTCCGACTCCGAGCACGAGGGTGTCGCTGATCGGATGGAGGTACGACGAGTAGCCGGGAATCTTCAGCTCGCCTTCCACGGTCATGTTGCGTGGATCGCTGAGGTCGATGACGTAGAAGGGGTCGATCTGGCGGAACGTGACCACGTAGGCGGTCTCGCCGACGTATCGGACCGAGAAGATCCGTTCACCCTTGCCGAGTCCACCGACGGCGCCGATCTTGACCAGTTGGTCTCCCTCGGCTTCCATCGCCACAATCTGGCTCTCGGAGCCATCGCCTCTCCACGGCGCCCCGCTCGTTGTCGCCACGTAGAACACACCGTCGCGGTCGTTCATCGAGAATTGATTGAGGAGGTGGCCTTCGACCGAGCCGGATGCTTCGTAGCTGGCCGGGCCATCGCCGGCGATCGAGAAACGATGGATTGCGGTTTGATAGTTCTCGTCGAGCCATTCGTTGGTCTGCTCGTTGACGATCGGTTCCCAGATGTTGGTGGTGATGTACATCCGGTCCGCCGACGCGTACACCGTGTCGCCTGACGCTATGACCGAGCTCGTGCCGGTCGGTGCATCGAGACTGCTGGCCAGGTCGAGCGTGACGATCGACAGCATGTCGAACCCACCGAAGTCGGCGGGAGCGTGGATGTTTGCGCAATCGACGAGCTGACCTGACTGGGCGTCACCTGCTGCGTCGGTCACGGTGTAGCCGGGAATCCAGTCCTCTGCGGTCGACTCAAGGATCACCTGCCGATTGGCCTCTTCGGCTTTGTCTTCGGTGCCGGGACTCGACGGATAGAGAAATCCGAGATCCTGCGGCGGCGACGTGACGACGACTCGGGCGGTCTCGCCAATCGAGCGGGCACTGATGTACCGACCGTCGATCAGCATCGTGTTGGCGACCGTCAAGGCATCCGGATTCGAGAGATCGATCTCAATGATCAGGGTCTGCGGTCCAAAGTACGAGCCGGGCACAATGGGTCCGCCGATCGGCGCATCGGGCTCGACTGGTATTGCCTCCTCGACGGCCTCTTCGGATTCGGCGATCGCAACGTCGTCGCTGAAGACCGGTGTCGGACCGCCCCGCCCGAAGTCATTCCACACCTCGCTCGAAGCAAACACAACGGCACGGTCGTCCGTGATGAAGATCTCGTAGCCGTACGCGTATTGCGTCTCGGAACCCAGCACGATCGATCCGCGCTTGATTCCCGTGGTGCCGTCTTCGGAGACGTCGATGTAGTGGAGCGTCTCACCCGTGATCGCCAGGATGCGGTCGCCGTCCGTCTTGACGATGTCCGGCTCGTCGACACCTTCGACCTGAACGTTCGTGGTCGAGAAACCGCCGTCGTCGCCGGCTTCACCCTCAGCGTCGGCTTGGGCGTCGCTGCCGACCGGAGCGTCGGTGGCGCGGCCTTCGCTGGGTTCAGCTGCGGCAACGTCGACGCTCTCCTCGGTGGCGAACACCTCGGGGAAGCCGACGTAGCCGCCACCCTCGAAGCCGTAGGGGCCAACTCGCTGCACGCCTTCGGTGTGCACGTAGCCGAGGAATGCCGAACAGTTGTCGAACTGCTGCAGCGACGCCGGCGCGAAGCCGACCGGGCCGGTCGATGCATCATCGCCTGGATCCGGGACGGGGTTCGTCGTGTCGGGCGCAGTGATATCTGGTTCAGTCGTGAACGGTTCGGTCGAACCAGGATCAGAGCTGTCGGGTTCGCTGGTCGTCGAACCGGAACTGGTGCACGACGCCGCGAGCAATGCGAAGGCCGTCAGCGGGAGAGCAAGAGTGCGCTTCATAGGGATCAGACGTCCAGTATCGACGCTCGGTTCCCTGAGCGGTTCGATTTGTTCCTGCAAGCCTTCGTCAAGATCAGCCTGGTTCACCGAGTTCAAGCAGCCAGCGAGCGTGCTCGCCCAGCTCACCGATTGCAAGGTGGTCGACCAAGGCGCCGGCGTCCGGATGCGTGCTCACCCTGATCGAACCGATCGAACCGATCGCCGTCTCGACGACGTCGGGAACACAATTTTCGAGCACGTCCGCATCGATCTGGGTCGCCTCATGAGCATCACCCAGTCGAACCGTTGCCGATCCGATTTCGGCGACGAGCGGGCGGAGCGCACTCGCCAAGGCTTGGGCGACGGGGCCGAGCCGCTCGGCGCGATCGAGCCGTGAGGCCACCTTGCCGCGGTTCATCAGCGTGTCGAGTGCGGCGAGGCGCCGCCGCATTCGATCCTCGGTGGTGACGTCGTGCATCAGCGCAAAGAACCCCACAACGACTCCATCACGCGTCATTGGATCGATACTCCAGCGAAGTCGAAACGCCGTTCGATCAAATCGGTAGTTGATCGCCTGAGCCTGTACCGATTCGCCCGCCTCGATGTGGGATCGAAGTCGATCAAGAACGCGCCGGTTCGTGAGCGGACCCTGTCCCATCCGCGGCGACCTTCCGATCGCCTGGTTCGCGTCGCAGCGAAAGATCTCCGTGTATGCACTATTGACGAAGGAGATCGTGGGTCCTGGACGGTTGATCTGTGCATCAGTGACGCACACGGCTTGTCTCGATCGCTGCAAGGCCGCCAGGCCGATACGTTCCACACCGACCCCGATCTCCGATGACTCACCGGCGACCAGATTGACCGGCTCGACGAACGAGTCGCGCGGCACCTCATCGTCGAACGGCACGGCCATGATGACGATCGTAGACGGGGCGTCCAACCAGTCCATCAGCAATGAGTGCAGGCCGACAACCGCCGCGGCCGACTCAGGTCAGACGCACAATCTGCAGCTGCCGTCGACGCTCTGCCAAACTCAGCGCATGGGACATGAGTGCTTTGACATCGAGATCACCGACAAGGTTGGCCACATCAAGATGAACCGACCGGAGAAGGCGAACTCGATGATCGCCTCGTTCTGGAACGACCTCCCCGCCATCGTCGACGAGATGTCGGCGTCGGGCTCGGTGCGTGCCGTCGTCCTGTCCGCTGAGGGCAAGCATTTCTGCTCGGGCATGGACCTGTCGGTCTTCCAATCCGACCCAACGCTGTCCGACAGCAACGGCCCGAAGCACCCGAGCCGTCGAGGCGAACGATTCCGCTCGACTGCGATGAAGTTGCAGGACTCGTTCACTGCCCTGGAGCGGGCGCGAATGCCGGTGCTCTGTGCAATTCAGGGCGCCTGTGTGGGCGGCGCCATCGACATGGTCTCAGCTGCTGATCTTCGCTACGCGTCCCAGTCGGCCTACTTTTCCATCGCCGAAATCAACATCGGGATGACCGCCGATGTCGGCACGCTGCAACGCATGCCCCGGCTCGTCGCGGAAGGCATCGTGCGCGAGCTCGCCTACACCGGTCGCCGCTGGTCGGCCGATGAAGCGTTGGCCGCGGGATTCGTCAACCAGGTCTTCGCCGACCAGGAAGCGTTGCTGTCGGGAGTCCACGAGATCGCCGCCGAGATCGCCAGCAAGAGCCCGATGGCTGTCTGGGGTACCAAGAAGTCGATGCAGTACAGCCAGGAGCATTCGATTGCCGATGGCTTGGAATACATCGCCAACTGGAACGCCTCGATGTTCGACACCGATGACATGGCCGAAGCCTTCACGGCCCAGATGGAACAGCGCCCCGCCGACTTCCCCGACCTCTGGCCCGTCAGCCGCGGCCTCTAGCCCTCCGCCTGGTCTCCAGCCAACAGTCACA
>NZ_CAXCAM010000038.1:0-25947 GCF_963980585.1 uncultured Ilumatobacter sp. | reverse complement strand
TGAGTGCGTGAGTGCGTGAGTGCGTGAGTGCGTGAATGTGTGAGTGCCCCGGATGGTGTGGACCGGCTGGAGCGCAGCCGGCGCAGGGGAGACCGCCCGGCGGGAGTCCCCGTCGGTTGATCCATCAGGTGTTGGTCACCGAGCGTTGATCTCGCGCTCTGCATGCCGTGCGGTTCGCGCTGAACGAGACCTTCCGATCTGTCCGCACCGCGGATCTACGGGGGACAGGTTCGACCTTTGTTGTCGGGAAGCGTCCGGGCGGCGTCGCCGAGCGTCTGGCCGGGTGGCTTCCGGTCACGCTGGCTCCGACGTTCGTCAGGCAAGCTGTGGCGTGCGTGAGCCCTTCCCGTCGGTGCGGTCAATGGTGGTGCCCGAATGGTGCTTTTCCCCGTCGGGGCGAGTCCACGTGGCGACTCGATCCGGTGTCATCGTCAGCCCCCAGCCGCCGTCGTGGACCGCATGATGATGGCGTTCGCACAAAGGAATCAGATTGTCGAGATCTGAAGGGCCGTGGTGCTCGGTCCAGAACCGGACGTGGTGGATCCGGCAGGCGTCGAAGCCGATCGAGCAGTCGGGGTGGACACATGATCGATGCATCGCGGCCAACGCGCGGCGCTGTGACCGCGTCGCAGTTCGCCGTGTTCGCCCGACGTCCAGCGCCTCGCCATCGGCGCCGAGGACAGTCGGGAACACGTCGGCATCGCAGCAGAGCCGACGCACCGTCGAGACGGGCAATGCGATGCCGTCGATGGTCTCGCAGACACCTCGGACCGACGCCTGGTCGACGAGTCGTTCGAAGCTCACCAGCACGTTGACCTCGGGCCGTCGCTCGGGACTGCCCGACGAATTGATCGCGTTGACCACCGATTGAACGCGGAGTTCGGACCAGGCGGTGTTGGCGTTGCCGTCGGCCGCTCGGTCGGTGGCGAGTTGCGCATCGATCGCCGTCCAGATCTCGGCATCGCGCAAAGGGTCGAGTTCGAGCAACGTGTGATGCATGCCGGTGACCTTGTCGATCCAGCGTTTGACGTTTGACCGACGCCGTTGTGAGACCAATTCCTCGGCGGCGGTGTCGCCAGCAGTGGCGGCATTGATCGCCGCAGCCTCCTTGCGCATGGCACGTTCGAAGGCGTCGACGTTCGACCGCGTGGCTTGATCGAGGTAGTTGTCCGCCGAAGCTGCCAGCCGTGCGCGACCGGTGTCGTCGAGCTTGGCTGTAGCGCGAGCGATGGCGTCGAGGTGACCGGCTGACACGCTGCCTGCAGCGAGGGCGGACTCGAAGCCCGGCATCTGTGCGCACACATCGGCGCGGTCCGTGACAGCGCGGGCTTCGCGTTCGGACCGTTGGCCCGCCCGAACATGGGCCGCTTCTGCCGAGCCCGCAGCGCCTGCCGCAGCGAGTTCGCGGGCCCTTCGATTCGCGGTGATCTCGGCAGCGTCGGACCACGAGCGCACGATGCGGAGGTGGACAAGGTGTTCAGCGAGCTCATCGCGACTCATCGTCGCGACGTTCGCCGTCGAGGCGGCCCGGAAGGCATCCTCGGTGGGTGGGCTGGGCATTGCATTCTCCGATCTCGAGTGGACGAAACCGGGGGAGTCGGTACTGACAACGGTACCGATCGGGTGTCACAGAGTTCGGAGTGGATGCGGCTGGACGTCTTCGTGAAGCGCGGATATCAGCGTGGATATCGGCCTGGATGGAGGTGGGCGTGGATGTGGACGTCGTGGCGCCCATCGTCGAGGAGCTGTACGGAGTGCAAGGTTGCTTCGAGTTCGTATCCGATTGATCGGGCCACCGCGCACGATGCGGCATTGTGTGTCGAGTGTTCGAGCACGATGCGGCTCAGGCCGACCTGGTCATGGCCCCACCGAGTCAACGCTCGACCCGCCCGCATGGCGACCCGGCAACGGCGCGCATCGGGCAGGACCCAGTACGCGATTTCGGCGGTGCCACCAGGAAGATCGGTATGCAAGCCGACACGGCCGAGCAGGCGGTCGTCCGCATCGACGATCGCGAAGTTCGCGGACTGTTCGCGGAGCCACATCATGTGGCCATACCCGATCCACACGCGTGCATCGGTGACCGTGTCGATCCGTCGGGCGTGCCAGTGCCGGATGTCCGGGTCGGCGAATGCCTCGATCACTCGGTCGACATCACCGAAGTGAAATGGGCGGGCGATCAGCTCGTCGTCGACCACGATCGTGGGCTGAGGAACCGACGACATCGTTCCCGCAGGAATCGCGGGATCGACCGTTCGGAGCATCCCTGCAACCTAGTTTCACCGAGCGCCGACCTCGTTCGGATTGGTGGTCAGGTGACCCGTGCCGACGGGTAGGACTCGCTGCGGCTGACGATCATGCGGGTTCGCTGTGGCACGCTGGTCGTGTGAGCGACGCACCTGCACAGCCCGGTCTCTACGACGCAATGAGCACGCTGCGTGCGGTGCGCAAGTTGCGGCCCGATCCGATTCCCGACGACGTGCTCGAGCGTGTGCTGCAGGCCGCGTGTTGGGCGCCGACCGGCGGCAACACTCAGCCGTGGCGCGTCATCGTGGCGACCGACCCGGACGTGAAGCAGGGTCTTGCCGACATCTACGCGCCCGAGTGGGCGAAGTACGTCGGCGGGTTCATGAAGATGATGGAAGGGCTGCCGCCCGAGCAGCTCGCACCGTGGGAGCGCGTCGCCGCGGCAGGCGACTACCTGGCCGATCACTTGCACGAGGCGCCGGCCATCCTCGTGTTCTGCGCCAACCCCAAGATGATGGCGATCACCGACGCCAAGCTCGATCGCGTCAGCGTCGTCGGTGGCGGATCGATCTACCCGGCGGTGCAGAACGCCATGTTGGCCTGTGTCGCGGAAGGGCTCGGATGCACGTTGACGACGTTGCACTGTCTCCGCGAGGACGAGGTGAAGACGCTGCTCGGCATCCCGGACGGTTGGGCGACTGCGGCTTTGGTCCCGATCGGCTACCCGGTGGGCAAGGGCCACGGCCCAATCACGCGGCAACCGCCCGCCCAACTCGCCTACCGGAACACCTTCGGCACCACCTGGTCGTGACGCTGCCAGCCTGACTGCGCCAACCTGGCGGTCGCGCGACGTCGTGCACCTCAGTCGGTCAGAGGTGCAGCGCGTGCAGCCCACACGTCGGGTGTCATCGTCCAGTCGATGAGGTGGCCGGACTCGGCCGGAGCTTCGGGCACGCGCGTGCTGGTTGCAGATCGACGAAAGCCGAGCTTGGCCGGAACAGACGCGCTTGCCTCGTTTGCCTCATCGGTTTGGACGTGGACGACCTGGATGTCATCGATCCCGAACGCTGTGGTGGTCAGCGCCGCTGTCAACTCCGTGGCGTAGCCATGCCGGACGTGGTCGACGTGAATCCAGTAGCCGATGTCGAGGGTGCCCGGCCCGCTGCGCCGGTGCAGTCCAGCGCCACCGATCATCTCGCCGTCGAGAAAGACGCCGAACACGACATCGCCGCCCTCCTCCCAGTCGCGAGTCCAGCCCTCGATGAGTCGGACTCGTTCGGTGAGCGTGAGCGGCTCGAACCTGGCCCATGGCATCCAGGGCCGAAGGTGTTCGAGGCTTGCGGCCACACCAGCAGAAAGTGCCGCGGCCTCGTCATGGTGCCACCGGCGCAACGTGAGGCGAGGAGAGGTGACCCGGCCCGGGAGGGGTTCGATGCCGGGGGGAGGAGCGTCGCTCATCTCCCCAGCATTGCGTACGGCGTCGACCGCCACGGGAAATCCACCGTCAGTAGACGGGTGGCATGCGGACTGGGGAAACCTGACGGCTACTCCGCTGCACGCGCAACTGGCCAGGACGCAAGGGTCGAATAGGTCGACCCGGTGGGGTGCAGCCGGCTCTCGACCAACGCCACCTCGATGACCTTGAACGACGATGCACACAGCATGCCCACCACCTTGCGGACGATTGCGCCGCGCTTCACGCGAGCAACAGTGATGTGGCCGTTGTAGGTGGGTCGCGGCGCGAGCGTGCCCAGGCCGTCGGTGGCGTTGACGATCGCCGCGGCCAGCTCGTCGAGACCGGCGATCGGTGCAATCAGCGAGTGGGTGCCGAGCATGTCGATCGCGGGGCCAACAGTCGCTGTGGCGGCGGGCAACGATGCGGATCGCAGCGCGTCGGCAACTTCGTCGGGGTTGGCGTCGCCGAGAAACCGAAGCGTCGCATGCCAACTCTCCGGAGGGACAAACCGAACGCCGCGTTGGTCCTTGCGGGGGAGGCCGCCCA
Source organism: uncultured Ilumatobacter sp. (assembly GCF_963980585.1). Lineage (NCBI taxonomy): Bacteria > Bacillati > Actinomycetota > Acidimicrobiia > Acidimicrobiales > Ilumatobacteraceae > Ilumatobacter > uncultured Ilumatobacter sp. The sequence continues at coordinate 21,698 of NZ_CAXCAM010000038.1, read as the reverse complement.
ACATTTCGACCACATGATCCGGTGGCCACACGGCGAGAAAGAGTCGTGCCATTGACTCCAGCTTGGCCGCTGGCACGTCATTCGCCACCAACGGTTCCTGCCACCAACGGTTCCCGCCAACGATTCGCGCCAGCGATTCCCGCCAACGATTCCCGCCAACGATTCGTGCCAATCATTCGCGAACGCAGTCGAGCCATGACCGACGCGCCCTTGTTCGCCCTCCCGAACAGTTACTGAGCACCGCGTCGCCCCGGACCCTTGACGGTGGCAGACTGTTGCGGTGCAGTCGCGCCACTCGGACTTCAAGCGAAAGATGGTCCTCTTCGCGCTGATGGTCCTGGTTGTCGCCCTCGTGGCGTCGACTGCCTTTGCACACACGGGGCTCAGCACGTCATCGCCTGCTGACGGTGAGACGGTGTCTGGACCGCTTGACACGATTTCACTCTCGTTCACGGGTACGCCGATTGCCGAACCCGACAGCGTCGCCGTGGCCGATGATGCCGGCACCACGATTCTCCCTGTCTCTGTCGTGCAGACCGGCAACGACGTCGTTGCCACGTTCGACCCGCCGCTGGTTGCCGGTTCGTACGCTCTGGCATGGCGGGTTCGCTCGGACGACACACACTTCGTCGACGGCACGTTCGCGTTCAACGTCACGGTTGCTGTTGCGCCGACGACGACCGTGCCGGAATCTGGCACCACGCCTCCGGCGACTGCACCACCGGCGACTGCACCACCCGAGACCGTGCCGGAGACCACAGCAGTCGCCGCAACCCCATCACTGGTGACCACTGCGCCAACCGCCTCGATCGACGACGCCTCAGCGGGCGCTGTCACGGAGCTCGACTCGTCTGACTCCGCGCCAATCGCACCCGTACTTGGCGACGCCGCTGCTGCTGATGACGGCGAAAGTGTTGCCCGCATCGGACGACTGTTGATGTATCCCGCGGCTGTGGCTGCAATCGGCATGCTGGTCTTCGCCGCGTTCGCGTTCGCCGGCCGTCGGGAGGAACTCGGCACGCTCATCCGGGCTGTCCGCTGGTTGGGCATCGCCGTGCTCTTCGGCGCAGCACTCGAGCTCGTCGGATTGTCGTCGCTGCTGGGCGGATTCGGTGAGGTGGTCGGTGATGGCGCCGGACGCGCCGCACTGGCACGTCTGCTCGGCGGCGGCCTGCTCGTGATCGGCTTCGCCGCGATCACCGGCGTGTCGTCGGCTCCCCGGACCCGTTCGCTCTCGGCGGCTGTTGTCGACCAACCAGGCGCCGATGTCGCTGCTGGGCGACCGCAATCGGCTGAGGCGCGGTGGCGGCCATCCGGTCTCGACAACGTCGGTCTGACGGGTGCCGCCCTGATCGTGATCTCCTTTGCCTTCGACGGTCACACCGTGAGCCGTGGACCGCGCGTGCTGCACGCGCTGACAAGTGTCGTGCACGTGGCCGGAGCAGCAGCGTGGGCCGGTGGCCTGGTCGCCCTGGCGGTCGTGCTGTGGCGCCGACACCACGACGGCGTCAACTCGTTCGCTCTCGAGATGGTGGTGCGATTCTCGGTGCTTGCGATGGCCGCGCTCGCCCTCACCGGAGTCGCGGGCGTTGTGATGGCGTTGTTCATCGACAACGATGTGTTCGGATACGCCGGGACCGACTGGGGTCGCCTGATGATCCTCAAGCTGGCATTGGTTGCTGCAGCCGCACTGCTCGGCGCCTACAACCATTTCCGTGTCCTGCCGGAGCTGACAGCAGAACCGACCAATCAGGTGGTGATTGCCACGACGCGGCGCACGGTCACTATCGAAGCGGGACTCGTGCTTGCCGCCGCAGCTGCGACAGCGCTGCTGGTCGCCGCGTCGACGCTCTGACCGGGCTGCGCTCGAACTCGGTCGAGCGCTTCGTTCAGGCGGGTTGCATCTCCGCTGCACGCTTCTCTGCGTAGCGCTTGGCAACGCGGGCGCTGGTTGCCATCCGCTTCATCAGCTTCTCTTGAGCCGCAGCGCCTTCGCCGGACAGACCGCCGATATTTGCCGCGTCCCACTGACGCAGAACGACCGGAGCGAGGATCTGGTCGTGGTGGATCTGCAGGTCGTAGATGCCGGCCTTGGCAATCGCCTTCGCATGACGCTCGAATTCAGGGATCCCGGTGCCGGGCATGGAGAAGTGGCGGACCTGCTTCTCCATGGCGATCATCATCGTGTTCGGGTCGGCCGCAATGGCCGCCGCAGCGAGATCGCGGTAGAAGAGTTGGTGCAGATTCTCGTCGCTGCCGACCCGCTTCATCACTTCGTAGCCGACAGAGTCGCCGATCTGGGCTCCGGTGTTGCGATGTGAGATGCGTGTCGCCAGTTCCTGAAGCGCAAGGTAGATGAATCCTTCGTGCGTGGTCTCAGGGTCGGGCGTTTCGCCTTTGCTGACCTGCACCATGCGCGACCGTTCGAGCTCGACGGGGTCGATCGCACGGGTGACCATGAGGTAGCCGTAGATCGCCATCGAGTGGCGACCTTCTTCGGCGGTCCAGCGGCGAGCCCAGGTGCCCCAGGCGCCGTCTTTGCCGAACATTCGCTCGACGGAGCGGAAGTAGTACGGCAGGTTGTCTTCAGTGAGAAGGTTGACCAGCAGAGCGCTGCGTACCTCGGGGGTCAGTTCGGCGCCGGCGAGGTCCGCGTCTTCGGGACTCCAGACGTGACCTTCCATGTGGTCGCGCCCGCGGCTGTATGGCACGTACTCGTGCGGAAACCATTCTTTGGTGGTCTCGAGGTGCCGTTCGAGCAGCCGCTCGACGTCGGGAGTGATGGCGTGGAGGATTTCCTGCTCGTTCACAAAAGCCAGCCTACCGACCAGTAGGTAGCTTGGCGAATCAGGGGGACGATCTTTCCGCTGATCGGAGGTGATGCGAGGCGATGGAAGGTGATGGGGGGGCGTGACGAAGCGCGAGAATGGTGGCGTGATGCTGCTTGGTCGACGCTGGATACTGTTCGGGTCGTGACCGTCGAAGACCGCCCGCAGCAGCACGGCAACGCGACGCCCCGCGTCGACCAGTGGTTGTGGTCAGTTCGAATCACCAAGACACGCGCCGACGCCGCAGAGCTGTGCCGTTCGGGTCATGTGAAAGTGAACGGCAAGACGGTCAAGCCAGCCGCGAAGCTCGTCGTGGGCGACCGGATCGAGACGCGAGTTCACCAGCTTGAACGCGTGGTCGTGGTGACGAAGCTGATCAGCAAACGCGTCGGTGCGGCCGTCGCTACCGAGTGTTTCGACGACCACAGCCCGCCGCCGCCGGAACGCTCGCTTGCGCCGCCGGTGTTCGAGCGCGATCGAGGTGCAGGTCGCCCGACCAAACGCGACCGGCGACGCCTCGACGAACTCCGCGGCCGAAGTGATCGAACACGTTGAGGATGCGCAGTGAACTCAGATACCGACAAACACGTCCCTGACCCAGCGCTCTCCGGCGACGAGGAGGTGCTTGCTCCTCAGCCGGCGGTCCGCGGGGGCATGGCGCTGTGGGCGCTCTTCTTGGGTTTCGGCATGTTGATGGTCGGCAACGGCCTCAACCTGGCGGTGCTCGGCGTACGCGTGGTCGACGAGGGCTTCGGTGTGCGGACCAGCGGCTACGTGATGTCCTGCTACTTCGCAGGCTTCCTGATCGGTCCAACGATCATCTCGCGTCTGCTCTCGACGGTTGGTCACATTCGTGTGTTCGCAGGGCTGGCATCGCTGGCGTCAGGAGCGGTGTTGATCCACTCGATTTCCGTCGTGCCGATCACATGGGCGCTGATGCGGTTGGTGTTCGGCTTCTGCATGGCCGGACTGTTCATCGTGCTCGAGTCGTGGCTGAACGATGCTTCGACACCAACGACGCGCGGGCGGACCCTCGCGGTCTACATGGTCGTCTCGATGGGTGGACTCGCGATCGGTCAGCTGATCATCGCGTTCGTCGACACCGCGGGCTACACACTCTTCATCTTGGCTTCAGTGCTCGTGTCGCTCGCGATCGTGCCCGTCACGTTGGCAGCGACCACGGAAGCGCCCCCGGTTCGCGAAGCTGAACCTCTCGGGCTGAGCGAGCTCTACCGTACGGTGCCGACTGGCCTCGTCGGCATGCTGTTCACCGGTATGTCCATCGGCGTGCTGTTTAGTTTGGGTGCCGTGTATGCGGCCGGAGTGGGCTTCAGCCCCGGCCGTCTCGCGGCGTTTCTCGTCCTGCCGACCGTGGGCTCGTTGTTGATGCAATGGCCGATCGGTCTGATCTCGGATCGTCTGCCACGACGTGGCGTGATCTTTGTCGTCGCGCTCGGCGCTGTCGCTGTCTGCGGGGTGATGGCTGTGCTGCCGTCCGGCAGCCCGTTGATACTGGTCGGGATGTTCCTGCTTGGCGGGATGACATTTCCGCTCTACTCGCTCCTGCTCACGTACACGCTCGACTGGTCTGCGCCCGGCAAGGCGATTGGTGCAAGTAGTTCACTCCTGCGCGTCAACGGCGCCGGCGCGGTGATCGGACCCGTGATCGCATCTTCGTTCATGGGCTCGACGGGGCCGACAGCATTCTTTTGGGCACTGGCGGTCACCCACGGCGTCATCGTTGCCTATGTCGGCTACCGGATCGTGTCGGCAGATGCCCTCCCGATGGAGCGCCAGGGCAAGTTCGTGGCGCTTCCCGCCCGGTCGACCGAGCTGGCCATCCGCCTCACAGCGCGGCCCCTCAAAGCTTCTCGCGCGGCGCTCCGCCGCAAGAAGCCCGGCTGACGCAGCCATGGCCGCGCGGTCCGGCAACTGCGCCGGAGTTGTGTTCAGGCGAGGGTCTTGGTGCGCCAGGCTTCGGTAGCGGCGACCTGGTTGAACGTGTAGAGATGGATGCCCTCAATGCCGAGATCGGTGAACTGGCCAGCGAGCGGCTTGAGCAATTGGTCCGGCTCGAACGCTCGTTGGGTCATCATCTTGCCGAGTGCCTTGCGGTTCTTTGAGAGGTAGCGGAGCGACGTGCCGACACCGAGGCGAACACCCATGGTCATCAGCTTGGTCTTGTCGATCACGCCCGGCACGCCGAGGTGCACCGGAACGGTCAGGCCAGCGGCGCGTTCGCCGCGCAGCCAGGTGCGAATCTGGTCCGCGGAGAAACACATCTGCGTGCTGACGTGGGCGGTGCGGCCGGAGTCGAGAATCATCTGCTGCTTGACATGCAACGCGTCGTGGAGTTGCTCCGACGTGATGAGCGGATGGCTGTCGGGGTACGAGGTGTACCCGATGTGGTCGACTTGGCGATGTTCGGGACCGTCGGCGTCATCGAGTGCAAGAAAGGCCTCGATGAACTCGATGGCATCGAAGAAACAGCCCGGCGGATCGGCGTCGCCACCGACGACGAAGACCTCACGGATACCGATCTCGACCAAACGATCACGAATGGCGACGAGATGCTCGGGGGTCTGGACCATCCGGGCAGAGAGGTGTGGTGTGACGCGGTGACCGGCGGCGACGAGCGCAGCCGTTTCGTCCAAGGTGGCCTCGATCGACTTTGCGGGTGAGCAGGTCATCGAAATGCTCGAGTGCGGAGCGAGTTCGGTGATGGCACGTTCGAGACTTTTCATGGGGATGAGTTCGACCTTGGCGTCGCGGATCATCGATCGCAGGTGCGACGGACCCGGCTGCAGCAGCCCGCGCCCGATCAATCGCCGGCCCCGTGTCGGCTTCTCGGTGTGCAGCATCTTTGCGTCGGCAGACATTGGTGGCCCCCGTTCCTTGGTTGATTGGTCACACTGGAGGTCTGACCCTCGTGCGATGATTGTTCAGCTGAGTCCGACGATGTTGCCGTCGGCGTCGATGTCGATGTGTTGCAGTGCAGGTGTCTTGCCGAGGCCCGGCATGGTGCGCATGTCACCGCAGATCGGGTAGACAAACCCGGCGCCGACCGACGCCCGGACTTCGCGGACCGGCAATGTCCAGCCGGTGGGGGCTCCTTTGAGGCTCGCGTCGTGGCTCAGCGATAGGTGCGACTTGGCGATGCACACCGGGAGGTTGCCGAACCCGTTTGCTTCGTAGTTGTCGATCTGCTTGTTGGCCTGTGGCGAAAATTCGGCGCCGTCTGCCCCGTAGACCTTGGTGGCCACGGTGGTGATCTTGTCGCGCAGGCTCATTTCGTCTGGGTAGAGCACCTGGAAATTGCTCTCCTCTTCGGCTGCCTCAGCCACAGCATGGGCGAGTTCGGTTGCCCCCGCGCCGCCTTCGGTGAAGTGCATGGAGACCGCAGCGCGAGCGTTGAACTCCTCGGCGATTTCCTTGATCGCGTTGATGTCACCATCGTGATCGCCAGGGAACACGTTGATGGCCACGACGGGAGTGCAGCCGTGGATACGCATGTTCTCGAGTTGCTTGCGGAGGTTGTCGCCGCCCTGGTGGACTTCGTCCGGGTTCTCTTTGAGGAGATCTTCGGGCAACGGCTTGCCGGCGACGATCTTGTGGTTGCCGGAGTGTGCCTTGAGGCCCCGCACCGTTGCGACCAGTACGGCGGCGTCGGGAGCGAGTCCGGAGGCTCGGCACTTGATGTTGAAGAAGCGTTCGGCGCCCATGTCGGCGCCGAAACCGGCCTCGGTGATGAGGTAGTCACCCATGTGGATCCCGATGCGGTCGGCAACGATCGAGCTGTTGCCGGTGGCGATATTGCCGAACGGGCCGGTGTGGACGAGCGCCGGAGTGTTCTCCAAGGTCTGCATCAAGTTGGGCTTGATGGCCTCCATCAAGATGACTGCCATCGAGCCGGCCACCTTCAATTCTTCGGCGGTGACCGGAGTACCGGACTTGGTGTAGCCGACGACGATACGGCCGAGGCGTTCGCGCAGATCCTGCAGCGATGTGCAGAGCGCCAGTGTGGCCATGACCTCAGAGGCCGCGGTGATGTCGAATCCGGTTTCGCGGGGCACGCCGTCGAGGCGTCCGCCAAGGCCGATCACCGCGTTGCGAAGCGAACGGTCGTTGACGTCGATGACGCGCCGCCAGGTGATGTTGTGCATGTCAAGGCCTGACTCGTTGCCGTGGTACAGGTGGGCGTCGAGTGCGGCCGAGCACATGTTGTGGGCAGCGGTGACGGCGTGCATGTCACCGGTGAGGTGCAGGTTGAGCAGTTCCATCGGAACGACCTGGCTGTAACCGCCGCCGGCTGCGCCTCCCTTAATGCCGAACGTCGGACCCATCGATGGCTGGCGCACGGCGATGACGCCCTGTTTGCCGATGTGGCTGAATCCCATCCCGAGGCCGACCGTCGTGGTGGTCTTGCCTTCGCCGAGTGGGGTCGGGGTGATCGCCGAAACCACGACGTACTTGGCCTTGGGTCGATCCGCCATCTTCGCGATCGCGTCGAGCCCGATCTTCGCGGCGCCGGACCCGTAGGGCTCGAGGCATTCGAGCGGAATGCCGGATGCCCCGGCAATGTCTGCTAACGGTTTGAGCTGCGCTTTGCTCGCGATCTCAAGGTCAGAGGGAAATCCCATGGTGTCTGTCCGTTCTGCTCGGCAAGTGTGCACCGCGCGATCATGGGTTAAGGCCCAGCTCAACCGAGGTTTCCGTTGATTCCGACCACCACTGGATTCCGCATGGTGGAACGGTTCCACTATATAGAACAGATGGGGTCGTGTCCAGAGCCGCGTGCTGCACCTCTTTCCCGTACCGCGCTTGAGCAGCCCGCCGGCCTGCCGACACGCGAGACTGCGGTATGGCTTCGAAAACTGTCACTGCCACCATTTCGTCCGGCAAGATCAAGGGCAAGCTTGATTCGTCGGGCCGGCTCGCGAACTTCCGCGGTGTGCCCTTTGCTGCACCGCCAGTCGGAGCGTTGCGTTGGAAGCCACCGGCGCCGGTTGAGCCGTGGAGCGGTACCCGGGATTGCACCAAATTTGGTCCCTACGCATATCAGCGCGCCGCTGGTTTCGAGCTGTTCTTCAACAGGTTGGTCGAGGGGCTTGGCCTCGGCGCGGCTCGGAAGCGCTCGCTGCAAGCCGCGCTCAAGCTCGCCAAGGTGAAGCAGAGCGAAGACTGTCTCCAGTTGAACGTGCGGATGCCAGCCCATGCCGATCGGCTCGGCCGCAAGCTTCCGGTGATGGTCTGGATCCATGGCGGCGACCACACCGATGGCAGTGGCACGGAGCCGCTCTACGACAGCAACGTCCTTGCTGAGCGCGGCGCTGTGCTCGTGACGATCAACTATCGGCTTGGCATGTTTGGTTTCCTCGCCCATCCAGAACTGGCAGCAGAGTCGGCCGATGGCGTGTCGGGCAACTACGGCCTCCTCGACCAGATCGCAGCGCTCGAGTGGGTGCGCGACAACATTGCCGTGTTCGGCGGCGATCCCGACAACGTCACCATCTTCGGCGAGTCGGCTGGCGGTGAGGCAGCGCTCAACTTGATGACCGCACCGCGCGCTCGTGGTCTGTTCCATCGCGCGATTGCGCAGAGCCCGAGTGACAGCGGCCGCTGGTTGCACCTGCGTCGGCCAGCGCTCGACTTCTCGGCTGCCGAAGACGCGGGCGTCGAGTTCGCGAACGAGGTTGTGGGCTCTCCTGCTGGTCAGCTTGCCCGCCTGCGCGAGATGTCACCTGAACAATTGACGACGCACTATCAGCAGCTCCCGTTGCTCGGACGTCACTTCTACCCGGTCGTCGACGGCGTGATCTTGCCGACAACGCCGATGTCGGCGTTCAGCGCGCAGCAGCAGGCATCGGTGCCCTTGATGATCGGCTACAACAGCGACGAGGCAACACTGTTCGCAGACCTCATGCACCCGGCCGGTGGAGAGTTCTACCGTGACGTCACGCAGGGTTCAGTTGAGCCCATGCCGATCGGAGAAGCTCGCGATGCGTTTGTCCGGTCGTATCCAACGGCCGGGCTCGTCGATCGATTGATGTCGGCGTACCCAGGGCTGGCGACGATCGACAGTGCCGCTGTCGCCAAGCACGGTGGTGACCACATGTTCGGTGTCCACGTCGATCATGCAGCGCGGCAACATGCGGCGGGTGGGCATCCGGTCTTCCGCTACTACTTCACCGCGACGCCACCGTCGAAGAAGCAGACTGCCGGAGCGTTTCACGCTGCGGAAATCTTCTACGTGTTCGACACCAAGTTTCCGATGGTTCCGGTCGCTGACGATGCACATCTCACGGTCCGCGACATGGGTGACCGTTGGTTCGCATTCGCCGCGGCGGGAATACCGGATTCGCCCGGACGCGAGCCGTGGCCGGAGTACGACCCAGGGAGCCCGCAGCAGATGGTCTTCGGTCGGCCGATGTCGGGTGTGGAGAACGTGCCGCCGTCGCCGGGGATTGATCTCATGCGTGAACGTATCGAGTGGCTGACCGAGACGTTGGCAGGGCCGCTCGAGCCGGTCGCTCCTGATTCGGCGGATGACGGCGAGCCCGTCAGGGTGTGAGCTCGTTGGCGCAGCGGAGGCCCGAGACTATGGGTTCTCGCTGTCCGAGCAGCTGCGCTGTGTGGTGTCGTCGAGGTCGATGCTGATTGTCTGTGTGGTGTCGCCTTCGATTGTCGAGCCGGTCACCTCGCCGTCGATCTGCAGGCGCTCGCCAGCGGTGATGGCGGCTGCGGGGTCGGTTGCGGAGAACAGGTTGGCTGAGTCGAAGGTGACCTGCGCGGTGCCGTCACCGTTGTCGACGATGCCGATGGTGCCGCCCTCGCTGAGGTAGCCAAGGGCCCGGAACGGGGCGTTGGTCGAACACAGATCGACGATGCCATGGGTGTAGCCGAACTGCGGCGCTGCCGGATCGCTCAGGCGAACAGTGCCAAGGCTCGCGCACTCGACAGGAGAGATGCCGCTGGGGTTGGCAGCGACTTCGAAGGAGCCGCCACCTTCAAATGCCAACATCGCGAACCCGTCATCACCCAAGTCGGTGTACTCGCCGGTGTCGATCGGGATGCCTGCCTCGGAGTACAGACCGAACGCGTTGCCTTCGTCGATCCCCTGTTCGATGACCAGTGGGCCGAAATCGGCGACGGCGACGTAGCTCGTGACCTGGTACCCGGGAACTGGACTTGTGGTGCAGGCGTGAACAATGTCGTACACAGTTCCAGCGACCAGCGCCGTGCCGGGCGCGGCAGGCGCGGTGCCTGTGGGTGGTGCAGTGGTGGGCGCGGCCGAGGTCGGAGGGGCCGTCGTCTCAGGAGTCACGGTTGTCTCCGGCGCGATGGTGGTCTCGCTGGCAATCGTGGTCGGCGGAGTCACGGTCGTCTCAGGTGCAATCGTGGTCTCGCTGGCAACCGTGGTCTCAGGAGCCAAGGTCGTTCCGGGGGCGGTCGTCGTGGTCGTTGACGCGTCAGTCGAAATCGTGTCGTCATCACCACTCTTGATGATCAGAAAGATCGCGAGGGCGGCAAGCGCTCCGATGCCCAGTGCAATCGCGCCAGGAATGAGCCACGCCGGGCGTTCTGAGCCTGGGTTCGTGGGTGGCACGGGAGGAACCGGGGGGAGGTTCCCCGTGTTGGCCCAGAGATCCGGCTCGCCGTCGTTCCCGTGGTCGGTCATGCGCAAAGTGTGACACACGGTCTGAAATCGTCGGCGGCACGCCGGACGTCATGGCTGCTTGTCAGGATGAGCAGGACAGCATCGAACAACCGACGCGCTCGCGGGCCCAATCGGGGCGCAGCGTGGCGTACTCGGCACGGCCTGGCTGATCGTCGTACGGATGACGCAACAGGTCGAGGAGTTCGTCGATCATGTCGTACGACCCGGCGTCAGCTTTGTCGATTGCCAGCTGAGCGAGGTAGTTGCGCAGGACGTACTTCGGGTTGACGGCGTGCATCGCGGCGCGGCGTTCGTCTGGAGATTGGTTGGCCGTTGCGCTGATCGTGACGTAGCGACGGAACCAGTCGGCCGTTCGTGCCAGGACCTCGCCGCTGAGGTCAGTGACCGTGTAGTAGGCGCCGTGCAGCGGCTGCATGAGCTCGCCGTCGGTGACCGCAGTATCGATTTCTGTGACGTCGATGTCGCCGAGCGTGCGGAAGAAGATGGTCATGTCGGTCTCGACGAGCGGCAAGATCTCGAGGAGTTCGTTCGCGAGCTCGCGGCGTGCGTCGACGTCGAGCGCTCCGTCCGTGAGTCCGAGTTTTGCGGCCAGTGCGGTGTCCCAGGCGTTGCTGAAACAGGCGGGATAGTCGTCGACCACGGATTGGAGCGGGGCAACGTCGTCGACGAGCGACGAGAGCGCGCCGCCGAGTCGGCTGAGATTCCACTGCCCAATATTGGGTTGGTTGCCGTAGCGGTAGCGCTTGCCGCCGGCGTCGGTGGTGTTTGGTGTCCAGCCGGGGTCGAAGTCTTCGAGCCAGCCGTAGGGGCCGTAGTCGATGGTGAGCCCGAGGATCGAGAGATTGTCGGTATTCATCACGCCGTGCACGAAGCCGACGCGCATCCAGTCGACCATCAGATCCGCCGTGCGCTCCATGATCTCGCGGAACCATGCCGTGATCACTTCGTCGGTGACGGGTTCCATCCCGGCGGTCCCATTCGTAGGCCCGTCGGCGGCTTCACCCGCCAGGAGGTGGGGGAAGTGGCGGTGGACCGTGTGCTCGACCAACTGGCGGAGGAGGTCGACCTCGCCGCGGGAGGCCGGCAGCTCGAAGTGTCCGAATCGGACAAAGCTGGGTGCGACGCGGCAGACAACGGCTCCGTGTTCCGGTGCAGGATGTCCGTCGTAGAGCATGTCGCGCACGACTTCGTCGCCAGTGAGTGTGAGGCTGAGTGCCCGCGTCGTCGGAACGCCGAGGTGGTGCATTGCCTCGCTGCACAGGAACTCGCGAATCGAACTGCGCAGCACGGCGCGGCCGTCGGCGCCACGCGAGTACGGCGTGGGTCCGGCGCCCTTCAGTTGGAGGACCTGGTGGCTGCCGCTGGGTGTGGCGACCTCGCCGAGCGCGATGGCTCGTCCATCGCCGAGCTGTCCGGCCCAGTTGCCGAACTGGTGCCCGCCGTAGGTCATGGCGAATGGCGTCATGTCGGCAGGTACCTCGTTGCCGGAGAACACGCGCGCGAACTGCTCGCTGCGCACGACGCTCTCGCTGATGCCGAGTTCGGTGGCAACTTCAGGGGAGTGTGCGATGAGCGTTGGATCCGCTGTCGGCGTTGGAGTCACCCGAGACCACGCAGCGTCGTTCACCTGGCGACGCACATTGCGCTCGTCAGGGTCGCCAGGCAGGTCGTCGAGGTACCAGTGATCGGTGGTGAACTCGAGTCCGGTCATCGGGTCAGTCTCGCAGGGTGCGCAACGACCGCCACCCGATGCGCGGCATCGTTCTACTGGACAACGGCGTCATCCCAGCGGCGATGTCAGCCGGGCGGTCACTGCTGCACGGACTTGTGCGTCGAAGCTGTTGACGTGGGCTTCGACAAGCTCAGCGACCTGCTCGGCATCGCCGCTGCGCAGGGCGTCGTGGATCTCGGCGTGTTCGTCGACAGCGTGGGCCATGTCGTGGACGTCGGCGAGGTACATGTGCCAGAGCCGATCGCTCTGTGCATACAAGACATCGAGGTTGGCGGTGAGGAAGCGATTGCCCGATGCGCGCCAGATGATCTCGTGGCAACGTCGGTCGAGTTGGAGGAGCTCGGCGGGTGCCTTGCCGGGTTGCCGTGTTTCGGCGAGTACGTCAGCCATCTCGGCCCAGTCGGCTGCGGTGCCGCGTTTGGTGGCGAGTCGGGCTGCGTAGGGCTCCATGACGGCGCGAGTCTCGTAGAGCATCGAGAGTTCGTCGACGTCGATCGCACTGACGAACATGCCGCGCCGCGGAATCACGGTGACGAAGTGGTCGCGAGCGAGTCGTTGGAGTGCCTCGCGAATCGGCGTTCGGCTCATTTCGAGCACGACTTGCAGGTCCGCTTCACGAACGACGTCGCCGGGTGCGAGTTCGAGGCGGATGATCATCCGGCGGATCTCGTCGTACGCGCGCTCGGCGAGCGACAGCGGTGGCGGTTCCTCAGTCGACAGAGCAGTTGACACGGCCCTCATACTCTGTTGATATATCACCACTGTCAAGAGACGACTTGGTGCCAGGCACCAACTCGTCCTCCGCCTTGGAAAGAGCATGTCATGAGCGAACAAGTTGTCCCCACCACCGCCAAGGTCGTCGTCATCGGCGCCGGCATCGTCGGCAACTGCTTGGTCGGCCACCTGGCTCGACTCGGCTGGACCGACATGGTGCTCCTCGACAAGGGCCCGCTGCCAAACCCGGGTGGTTCGACAGGGCACGCGTCGAACTTCATCTTCCCGGTCGATCACAACAAGGAGATGGCGCTGCTCGGTGTGCAGAGCGCCAACCAGTACCGCGATGTCGAGCGCAGCGTCGACTCGGGTGGCATCGAGGTCGCCCGGACGCAAGAGCGGATGGACGAGTTTGATCGTCGTATGACGTCTGCGAAAGCATGGGGCGTCGACGCCGAGTTGCTGACGCCAGCACAGGTCAAAGAGCTCGTCCCGTTCATCAACGACGATGTGATCCTCGGCGGCTTCCACTGCCCGACAGTCAGTGTCGTCGACTCGCTCGACACCGGCACCCTGTTCCGCAACGAGGCCATCGACAAGACTGGGCTCAAGGTGTTCGCCAACACTGAAGTGCTTGACGTCGAGACTGAGGATGAGCCCGGCACCGGTCTCCAGAAGGTCACGGCCGTCGTCACCGACAAGGGTCGGATCGAGGCTGAATACGTCGTTGTTGCGTGCGGTGTCTGGTCGAACCGGATCGCGAACATGGCCGGCGCAACGATCCCGCTCGTGCCCGCCGTGCACCAGATGGCCGACGTCGGCCCGATGGACGTGCTTGCCGAAACACAAAGCGAGATCAGTTACCCGATCGTTCGCGACATGGACACATTCTGTTACGAACGGCAGTCTTCGGGCTCGATGGAAGTGGGCTCGTATGCCCACCGTCCGATCCTGCACCACCCCGACGACATCCCCTCGAACGAGGAAGCGGCGCTGAGCCCGACCGAGATGCCGTTCACGCCCGACGACTTCGACCAGCAGATGGAAGAAGCGATCGAGTTGATGGACATGCTCGGCGATGCCGAAATTAAGTACGCGATCAACGGTCTGCTCTCGCTCACGCCTGACGCGATGCCGTGCCTCGGCGAGACCACCGAAGTCCGCAACCTGTGGTCGGCCGCCGCCGTTTGGGTGAAGGAAGGCCCAGGCATGGCGCAGGTTGTCGCCGAGTGGATGACCTACGGCTACCCCCGAGTGATCGATGCGCACGGCGCGGACATCGCACGGTTCTACGACCACGAGCGCAACGAGGATCACATCTGGTCGCGGGCCGAAGAACACTTCAACAAGACCTACGGCATCGTGCACCCCGCCGAGCAATGGGAGAACCGTCGAAACCTCCAGGTCAGCCCACTGTTCTCGCGCCAAGAAGCGCTCGACGCGTTCTTCTTCCAGGCGCGTTCCTGGGAGCGCCCACAGTGGTACGGCAGCAATGCCGACCTCGCCGAGCGCTACGGCGTCGAAGAGCGCGAAGTCGAGTGGGACAATCGCTGGTGGAGCCCGATCACCGTCGGCGAGCACCTCAACATGCGTGAGAACTGCGGCGTTGTCGACCTGTCAGCGTTTCAGATCTTCGAGCTGTCCGGACCCGGCGCCGTCGAGTTCGCCGACTACCTCTCGGTCAACAAGATCTCAGCTCCCGGTCGCTCGACCTACACGCCGTGGCTCACGCCTGACGGTGGCTTCCACTCCGACCTCACGATGCACCGCATCAGCGAGGACGTCGTCAACGTCGTGACCGGCGTCTTCGACGGTGGCCGCGACCTCGCCTGGATCAAGAAGTACATGCCGAAGGACGGCTCGGTCACGGTGACTGACCGCACGCTCGAAACTTCGACCCTCGGGGTCTGGGGCCCGAATGCTCCTGCCGTCGTCGCCAAGCTGACCGATGCCGACCTGTCGTTCGACGGCTCGCCGTACGGCTCGCTCCGAAATGTGCAACTGCGTGTCGGCGACGGCGAGATCGACGCGACACTGTTCCGCATTTCGTATGTCGGCGACTCTGGCTGGGAGATCTACGTGGCGTGGGACGATGCCCCGAAGCTGTGGGATGCGCTGATGGAAGCAGGAGCCGACCTCGGCATCCGCGCCACCGGCGGCGGCGTGTACGGCA
This sequence comes from uncultured Ilumatobacter sp., assembly GCF_963980585.1. NCBI lineage: Bacteria > Bacillati > Actinomycetota > Acidimicrobiia > Acidimicrobiales > Ilumatobacteraceae > Ilumatobacter > uncultured Ilumatobacter sp. The sequence goes on along the minus strand of NZ_CAXCAM010000038.1, from coordinate 6,573 downwards.
CGTCGGGTCGCATCGAGAAGGGCTACCGCTTGCAAGGCGCCGAGCTCGAGAGCGAGTACAACCCGCTCGAAGCCGGCCTCGCCCGTCCAAAGGTGAAGTCGGCAGACTTCATCGGCAAGGACGCCTACCTCGCCGCCCGCGAGGCGGGCGACCCCGAAGTCCTGATGGTGACGATGACCGTCGACGACCAGACCGACGCGCAGGGCCGCATCCGTTGGATGCAAGGCGGTAACGAGCCGATCTGCGACCTGGACGGCAACACGCTCATGGACTCCCACCAGCGTGTGTCCCGGGTGACCACGGCGGGCTACGGCCCCTCGGTCGAGAAAATGGTGCTGATGGGCTACGTCCCGCGCGAGATGGCCGTGCCCGGCACGAAGCTGCAGACGATGTACATGAACGAGTTCTTCCCGGTCACCGTCGTGGGTACCGACGGCCCGTTCGACCCGACTGATTCACGCCTCAAGGGCTGACATGAGGGTTCTTGTCTGTGTGAAGCGGGTGCCGGCGCCCGGCGCAAAGATCAACATCACCGACGATGGCCAGGCTGTCGACGCGACCAACCTCGGTCACACGATGAGTCCGCACGAAGAATGCGCTCTCGAGTTGGCAGTGCAATTGGTTGAGGCACACGGCGGTGAATCGCACGTCCTGACGCTCGGCGTTGCCGAGGCCGATGAACAGTGTCGGTGGGCGGCATCGATCGGTATCACCAAGGCGACGCTCGTCGACGTTGGAACGATGGGCTGGGATCCGCAACGGACGGCGACGGCGCTCATCGAGGCGATTCGTTCGATCGAGGAAGCCGATGGCACCTTCGACGTGATCATCTTTGGTAATGAGTCAGCGGACACCGGCGGGTTTCAGGTGGGCATCCGCACGGCGCGGGCGCTCGATCGACCGATGGTCAACGCGATCAAGGGCGTGTCGATCTCTGAGGACGGCACGGTCCTCGAAGCCCAACGCGAGATCGATTCGGGCATGGAGGTGTATCACCTGCCCCTGCCCTGTGCGATTGGCGTGAAGGAAGGCATCACGTGGCCCCGCTATCCGACGATGCGTGGACGACTTGCTTCCAAGAAGCTTGCCGTCGACGTGACCGGTTCCGAGGCGGCGCCTGGGGGGCAGACGATGGTTCGACTCAACCGGCCCGAAGAGCAGGTCTCCGAGACAATCATCCTCGGCGAGGGTGCAGCCGCTGCCCCTGCTGTTGTTGAATTGCTGAAGGAACTGGGGTTGTGGTCATGAGTGTGCTCGTTGTCGTCGAACATGACCGAGGTGCGATGGCTGATGCGTCGCTCGAAGCGTTTGCGTTCGCCCGCTCGATCGCTGATCAGCTGGGTGAGCACGTCGAAGCGCTGTTGATCGGGGCTACCGCGGCGGACCTTGCTGACGTGTGCGCGGCGCACGGCGCGACCGCATGTCATCTCGTTCCCGCTGCGGACGACTACGGCCCAGAGTTGTACGGCGCTGTCGTTTTGGCTGCTGCCGGTCAGTTGTCTCCGAGCGGAATTGTGGCGTGCGGCACGGACCGTGGCAACGAGGTGCTGGCACATGCGGCGGCAGAGTTGGGTATGCCGTTCGTGGCGAATTGCCTTGAGGTGAAAACCGCCGACGAGTGGGAGATGACTCGTGTGCAGTGGGGTGGTTCGCTGAACGAGGAGGCTCGCCTGGCGTCGTCGATGCCGATGGTCTCGGTCGCACCCCATGCTGTTGAGGCAGACGAGGTGTCGCCTGGCGCGACTGCGACGGTGTCCGAGTTGTCGGTCGAGGTGCCTGAGTGGGTGCGCCGATCGGTGATTCAGGATCGCGTGGTGCTGTCCGAGGGACTGTCGTTGGCGACGGCGCCGATCGTGATCGGCGGCGGCCGGGGTGTTGGCTCGGCGGAAGGTTTCGATGTGCTCGAAGCGCTCGCTGCCAAGCTCGGCGGTGTTGTCGGCTGCAGCCGCGCCGTCACCAACAACGGGTGGCGGCCGCACAGCGACCAAGTCGGCCAGACCGGCACACGCATTGCGCCACAGTTGTACATCGCGTGCGGGATCAGCGGTGCGATCCAGCACTGGGTCGGTGCGAAGGCAGCGAAGAAGATCCTTGCGATCAACACCGACCCCGCCGCCAACATGGTGGTCAAGGCCGACTATGCGGTGATCGGCGACCTCTTCGAAGTGCTGCCCGCCATCGAACAGAGCTGAGAGGCGACGCCCGCGAGGTCGTTGTGGGGGCAGCGCCGGTCGCCATCAACGGCCTGCTTGAAGCCAGCAAGGCGCCGGTCTGACAGGCTGGGGGGGGATCGAACGTCAGCCAGAGGGAGCGGATCGTGAACGAACCAGCAGCACCAGCAGACACGCCGCGAGGGTTGGCTCGCTTCCTTCCGATTCTTGACTGGGGCCGGAACTACGACCGCTCATGGCTGCGCGGCGACCTCGTTGCCGGCCTGGCGGTGGCTGCGCTCGTTGTGCCCAAGTCGCTCGGGTACGCCGGGATCGCCGGGGTGCCGATCCAGCACGGCTTGTACGCAGCAGCCGCGGGCACGATTCTGTACGCGCTCTTCGGCACGGCGAGGCAGATCTCGACCGGTCCGAGTTCTGCGTTGGCAGCCGTGGCTGGAAGCGCCGTCGTGCTGGCGTCCGTGTCGGGCGACGAAGCTGTCGAATTGGTGAGCGCGATCACCCTCGTCACCGGGTTGTTGTTTCTGCTGCTCGCCATCTTCAAGATGGGCTGGATCTCACTGCTGCTGTCGAAAGCCGTGATCACCGGGTTTCTCTTCGGCGCGGCGATTGAGGTGGTGATCGGTGAGCTCCCGAAGATCACCGGGACGTCCATCGACGGCGCGAATGCCTGGCGGAAGTTCGGCAACTGGATCGTCGGGCTCGATGACCTCCACGGCAGCACCGTGCTCGTCGGCGTCATCTCGCTCGTCGTGATCGTCGGCATCCGATTCTCACCGATCAAGATCCCTGGCGCGCTGGTCCTCGTCGCCGGTGGGTTGGTTGCCTCGGTTGCGCTTGACTTCGAGGATCGCGACATTGCACTCGTGGGTGAGGTTCCCCGCGGCTTCGTCGCCCCGAAGCTTCCCAGCGTGGACTTCGTGATCGCGAACATCTCGACGATCGGACCGGCCGCGCTGGGTCTCCTCCTGATCGGGTTCTCTCAGACCGCCGGCGACGCCAGGTCCTTCGCGTCGAAGCACGGATACCGGATCGACATCAATCAGGAGTCGGTGGCACAAAGCATGGCCAACATCGGATCGGGTGTACTGCAGGGCGTTCCTGTGTCGACGAGCCTGTCGGCGAGTTCGCTCAACGATGAGTCCGGTGCCAAGACACCGCTGGCGTCGCTGACGACCGGCGTGCTGATCGTGCTCACGCTGCTGGTCCTCGCTCCACTCTTCTCCGAGCTGCCCACGCCGGTGCTTGCCGCGCTGATCATCGATGCGGTCGTGTTCGGGATGATGGATGTGAAAGAGATGAAGCGGCTCCGACGTGTGGCGCGGGTCGACTTCTGGATCGCTGTCGCCGCCATCGCTGCGGTGTTGACCGCCGGTGTGCTCGCTGGAGTGATCATTGGTGTGCTGCTCTCGCTGGGGTGGCTGGTCTACATCAACGCCACCCCGGAGATCCCGGTGCTCGGTCGGCAGGCAGGAACCCAGGTGTTCCGCAGTCTGGAGCGCTACCCGGACGGGGAGACGTACCCGGGCCTCCTGATTGTGCGTTTTGACGCAGGTCTGTTCTTCGCCAGTGCCGATGCGCTCGAGGACCGGCTCCGCGAGCTCGCACAAACTCCAGGCCCACGCCATCACACCGTGGTGCTGTCGTTCGAGGGGGTCGACTTCATCGACTCGCAAGGCTCGGCGAAGCTGGCCGAGATCACCGACCTGGTCAACACCTATGGCGCAGAATTGCGACTTGCCCGTGTCAAGCCGCAAGTCCTCAGTCTGTTGAGTCGCGATGGGGTGTTGGACGAACTCGGCGAGGACTGTGTCTTCGGCAACCTGTTCGAGGCAGTCCGCGACAAGATCGAAGACCAATCCTCGCCGTCGTCACCAACCTGACCGGCTCACGGCCGCGCCATGGAGAGACGGAGACGCTCCTCGGGAGATGAGGTGGCTGCTGTCCTCAGCAGGCTCGTGCCCGGCGAGACGCTGACGGGGTCGTTCGCGTCGGCGAGCAGCTCGACGGAGTGGAGACGTTCGGTCACGGTGGGAGCCGGGTGCACGGTCATCAACTCGTCGACACCGACGGCGTCGGCGAACGTGTCGAGGTAATCCTTCACCATCGCCGGTGTACCTGCCGCGGTGTAGTGCATCATCTGTGCGATTTGCTGGCCCTGAGGCGAAGCGAGCATCGCGTCGGCTTCGTCGTCGGTGAGGGCGCGACGCGGTGTGACGAAACGGGCGATGCGGCGACGCGACACCGTGATGCGTTGGCGCTCAGCATCGTCCTCGGACTCGGCAGCAATCACGTTGACACCTGCCATCACGTGCGGCTCGGCAAGTTGATCCGACGGCTGAAACTCGTTGCGATAGGTCGCGACCGCGTCGAGGAGATGGGCAGGCGCGAAGTGCGAGGCGAATGCGTACGGCAGGCCAAATGCGGCAGCAAGGCGGGCGCCGAACAGTGACGAGCCGAGGATGTACAGCGGCACGTTGGTGCCAGCACCCGGAACAGCGACGACGCCGGGCACCTGCGAGGTCTCGCCGAGGTAACCCTGCAGCTCGCGGACATCGTCGGGGAAGCGGTCCGACGAGCGCGGGTCTGTCCGCATGGCGCGCATTGTGTTCTGGTCGCTGCCGGGCGCCCGACCCAGGCCCAGGTCAATGCGGCCCGGATGCAGTGTGGCGAGCGTGCCGAACTGTTCGGCAATCGTGAGCGGGGAGTGGTTCGGCAACATCACGCCGCCGGAGCCGAGGCGGATCGTCGTGGTGTGCGCTGCAACATGTGCGATCAGCACGCTCGTTGCCGATGACGCAATCGACGCCATGTTGTGGTGCTCGGCGTACCAGACCCGCTGATATCCGCGCCGCTCAGCTGTCTGGGCGAGCGCCACGCTCGCGGCAAAAGCATCCGACGCGGTCTCGCCCTCGCCGATGATCGCCAGGTCCAGGATGGAAAGCGGAGTCGTCACCCCTCCAGCATGCCCGACCGCGGTGCACTCGCACCACGCGGACGGTGTGGCGTCCGCAACGGAATACGTACGGGTGCGCAAGCGTTCAATCCGAATGCCCCCCGAACAAGGAGTACCTCATGGCAACGATCGACCTCACCAGCGACGCATTTGAAAAGACAGTCACCGCCGACGGCATCGTCATGGTCGATTTCTGGGCCGAGTGGTGCGGCCCGTGCAAGGCATTCGGCCCGGTCTACGAAGCGGCGTCGGAGAAGAACCCGGACATCACCTTCGCCAAGATCGACACCGAAGCCCAACAGGAGATCGCTGGTGCGCTCGAGATCCGGTCGATCCCGACGCTGATGATTTTCCGCGATGGCATTCAGCTCTTCTCGCAACCCGGTGCACTGCCGGGCCACGCACTCGACGACCTGATCGATCAGGTCAAGGCGATCGACATGGACGAAGTCCGCGCCGAGATCGCCAAGCAGACCGACGAGCCGAGCGACGCCGACTGACAATCCCATTCGTTCTTCGCGGTCTGGCGACGGAGTCGGCGGAGTCGGCTGGGAACGATGGAATCGGGCAACATGGCACATGGACTTCGATCTCGCCCAGACTGACGCACTGCTTTCGACGACGCGCGCAGTGCGCAAGCGCCTCGACTTCGACCGCGAGGTGCCGGACGATGTGTTGCTCGAATGCCTGCAGCTCGCAGTTCAGGCGCCAACCGGCTCGAACCAGCAGGGGTGGCGATGGATGATCATCCGCGACGCCGAGAAGAAAGAAGCACTCGCCAAGCTCTACCGCGATGCCGGCGGCGAATACCTCGCCGCCGCAGCCGATGCTGCTGACAGCGGTACGCAGCAAGGACGCGTCATCGATTCGGCCAACTTCCTTGCGCAAAAGCTCGGTGAAGTGCCCGTGTTGATGATTCCGCTGATCGTCGGCCGTTTGACCGACAACAGTGCCAACAGTGCGGCAGGTCTGATGGGCTCGATCATGCCCGCGATGTGGAGCTTCCAGCTCGCGCTCCGCAGCCGCGGACTGGGCAGCTGCTTGACCACGCTGCACCTCGGCAAGGAAGCCGAAGCCGCCGAACTGCTCGGCATCCCCGATCACATGACGCAGGCAGGACTCCTGCCGGTCGCCTACACACTGGGCACCGACTTCAAGCCGGCCAAGCGGGATGACGTCGCCAAGATCACTTACCTCGACACGTACAAGAACCCCATCCGCCCCGACTGAGCTGTTACCCGAGCAGTCGTTCGAGCACGACCGCGACGCCGTCGGCCATGTTGGACGGTGCCACTTCGTTTGCTGCGGCGCGGACCCGGGCATCTGCATTGGCCATGGCCACGCCGCGGCCCGCCCACTCGAGCATCGTGATGTCGTTCCACTCGTCACCGAACGCAATGACGTCGGCGGCACTGACGTCAAGTTGCTCGCAGACCCATTGCAAGCCCG
>NZ_CAXCAM010000037.1:0-25978 GCF_963980585.1 uncultured Ilumatobacter sp. | reverse complement strand
GTCGACGATCATTGCGGTGATGGTGTGAACCGGCGGTCTCAAGAACGGTCCGGCAGGGTGCTCCATAGCGGCAGAGTCTGCCATTCAGGACGAAAGCCCCTTCAATCGTTTAGGGGAGAGCGAAACACCGACGCTTCGAATTTCGAGTGACCTACACCGGTGAGGATCCTCCGGACGGGGCGAAGTTCACGGGCCGCATTCCCGACATGCTCAGCGACGCGTTCGCTGACCTGAGCGGGCACAGCATCTTCATTGCCGGCAGCCCTGACTTCGTTGATGCGTCGGCCGAAGCGGCACGCCTGCTCGGCGCGACCAGCGAGCAGATCTTTGTCGAGCGCTACCACCCGCAGTCCCCGGCCGTGACAGCGTCGCCCGAGCGTTTGGCTCGTTCATGACGCTGTTGTGCGACACCACGGCGCGCGTGGCTTAGGGTCGCAGTCATGCATGTACTGGTCGCAACGGACGGCACCCTGGACACCACTCTGGCTGCCACGATGGTCGCGCGCCTCGCCGGCGAAACAGGACGAGTCACGGTCTTCACCGCCGTCGAGGTGCCGCGACAAATTCTGAGTGACCTGCGCAGTGCATCGTCGCCGGATGCTGATCCTGCAGATGCCGGTGTGGCCTACCGCCGAGAACAAGCTGGTGATGCCGCCGCTGGCCATTGGGTTGGCGACGATGCGTTCATTGCGCAATATGTCGACCGTGTCGTGGCGAGCCGCACAGCTGCACTTGTCGCTGAACTCAAAGCCGCTGGTGTTGACGTCATCGCCACTGGTGTTGAAGGCGAGAGCGCCGCGCGATCCGTGCTCGAAGCGGTGAGCGAGCACAAGCCGGACTTGTTGTGCGTCGGGACGCACGGCCTTGGACGTTTTGAAGGACTGCTCGGTTCATTGTCGACCAAGTTGGCGCGGCTTGCGCCCTGCCCGGTCCTGCTGCTGCGCTGAGTCGTCGGTCAGTTGATCCGACCGGCTGCCCGGGCCGCCTCTTCGGCTGCGTTCAGTTGGCCTTCCACGATCTTGATGCCATTGGCCCAAAAGTTTGGATCAGCGAGGTCGCAGCGGACGATCTTGCCGAGTTCTTCAGGGGACCGGCTCCCTCCAGCGCGAAGGAGGTCGAGGTATGCGGGAACGAACGCATCGCCCTCTTCGACATATCGGGCGTACACCGACAACGCGAGCAGCTGCCCGTACGCGTAGGCGTAGACGTAGCCAGGCGTCCCCATGAAGTGAGGAACGTAGCTCCACCAACTGCGGTACCCCTCGGTGACCTCGACCGAGTCGCCGAGCATGTCGTGTTGGCTCTGTGCCCAGAGCTCACCGAACTGCTCCACAGACAACTCGCCGTCGTTGCGCCGCGCCGTGTGGCACGAGTCTTCAAAGCGATTCATTGCCACCTGTCGGAAGACGGTGGCAATGGAATCTTCGAGCGTGCTGGCGAGGAGCGCGAAGCGTTCCGTCGGGTCGTCAAGGGTTGCAAGCAATCGACTGCTGGTGACGGTCTCGCCAAAGACTGATGCAGTTTCGGCAACAGTGAGCGGCGTCGACTGGTGGAAGATGCCTTGCTCGCGGGCGAGCTGAAAATGCGCTCCATGTCCGAGTTCGTGGGCGAGTGTTGCAACGTCGCGTGACGTGCCGGTCCAATTGAGGAACACGTACGGGTGGTGCGATGGGGTGACAGGCGCAGCGAACGCACCGCCGCGCTTTCCGGGTCGGACCGGGGCGTCGATCCACGGCTCGTCAAGGAAGCGCCCGACGACGTCGGCGAGTTCGGGCGAGAACGAGTTGTAGGCGTCGCGAACGATGCTCACGCCTTCATCCCAACCAAACTCTTGCTCGGTGTCGGCCACCGACGCCATGCGGTCGTAGTCGGCGAGCTTGTCGATTCCCAGGACTTGTGCTTTGAGCCGATACCAGCGCTGAGGGAGCGAGTAGTTGCTCACCACTGCCTCAATCAGGGCGTTGACCGATTCGTCGGAGGCCTCGTTGGCGAGGTTGCGGGATGAAATCCAGGTGTTGTAGCCGCGCTGGCGATCGCTGATCGACTTGTCGAGCAGCAGTGTGTTGAACACGTAGGCCCGTGTCCGGAGTCCTGGTGCAAGCCCCGCGGTCACGCCTTCGGCCGCCTGCTGACGGATGCTGCGGTCGGGGTGGGAGAGCAGCGAGAGGGCCTCCATCAGAGAGACTCCTGGCCCGCCGTGCTCGTCGGGGACATCGACCTCGATTGCCGAGGTCAACTCGTCAAACAGCCGAACCCAGGCAGCTCCGCCGACCTGTGCTTTGTCAGCCAGCACGGTTTCTTCGGCCTCGCTGAGCAGATGGGGCCGCTCGAGGCGGACCTGTTCGAGATGATGGCGGCAGAAGTCGAGGCGATTGTCACCGATGATGCCGGCGACATGCTCGTCATCTGCGGCTGCCCACTCGAGCTCGAAGAAGATCAGCATCGTGTTGATCTGTGTTGCGCGCTGCTGCGAGTGCGCCATCGCTGCGCCGCGAGCAGGATCACTGGTGTCGGTACTGAACGAGAGCATCGGGTGGTATCCCGCCCGAGCCAGCAGATCCATCACGGTCGCCATGGAGTGCATCGCGTCGGCCAGCTGGCCGGCGTCGAGTGTGCCAACACGCCCGCGGAGGTCTGCGAGTTCGGTGGCAGACGATTCGGCAGCGTCGAACAATTCGTCGATGGAACGACCATCGAGGATCGAGTCGATGTCCCAGGCAACGTTGGTGACGTCAGTCATGCGTTGTTCCTCCGAGTGAAGACCGGTTCGTCCGGGGTCGACTGTGCGGCGTCGAAGCGATATCCGTTGTTGTCGAATGCAGTGAGCGCCTTGGCGGTGGTGATCCGTTCCCTGACGATCCATCCGGCCATAGCGCCTCGTGCTTGTTTGGCGAAGAAGCTGACGATCTTGAAGTCGCCATCACCTTTCGCGTCGAGGAATCGTGGTGTGATGATCCGGCCGTCAAAGCGTTCGGGCTGGACGACCGAGAAATACTCGTTGGAGGCGAGGTTGACAAGCACCTTTGCTCCCGGCGATTCGGCGAGCGCTGCATTGAGCTGGTCGGTGACTTCATCGCCCCAGTAGCTGTAGAGGTCGCCACCGTTGTCGTGCGTGAGTTTGGATCCCATCTCGAGCCGGTACGGCTGAATGAGGTCGAGTGGCCGCAGCACGCCGTGGAGGCCGGACAGGATGCGCAGCACCTTCTGGGAATGCGTGAAGTCGCGCTCGCTGAACGAGCAAGCCGCGTCGAGGCCGGTGTACGTGTCGCCGTCGAATGCCAGGACGGCGGGGCGAGCGTTGTCTGGAGTGAATGGTGTCGTCCAGTCTTGGAAACGTTCGTGGTTGAGGTCCGCGAGCGATGCCGAGATTGACATCATCTTCGACAGCTGGTCCGGAGATTTCTCGGCCATCAGGCCGACGAGTTCTTCGGAGCGGTCGATGAGGATGGGCTGGCTGTGCTTCGACGTCGGCAATGGCGACTCGAAGTCCAGCGCCTTGGCGGGTGAGACCACGATCAACATGCCTCTGGTCTATCTGAACTCGGGCGGCCGTGGGACACTCAGGTGATGAGTGGACCATCAATCACGCTGATCGGGCCGGGAGCAATTGGAGCTGCGCTGGCCGCAGGCCTGGTCGAAACCGGTCATGACCCGACGCTGGTCACGCGTACCCCGTTCGACCGGCTGCGTGTCGAGTGGCCTCTCGGGTCGATCGACGTCGAGGTGAACTGCGTGGCCACGGTGGAGGCCATCGAGCCAGCTGATGTGGTGATCGTCGCCACCAAGGCAACGCAGAATGCTGCTGTTCTTGAGCATGTGCGCGCCGCAGTTCGTCCCGACTCAGTCCTGCTGATCGCACAGAACGGCGTCGATCACCTCGATCGGTTCGCCGTCGAGTCCGACATCGTTCCTGCCATCGTGATGCTGCCGTCTGAACGCACTGCGCCCGGCCAGGCGCAGGTCGGTTCGCCGTCTCGACTTGTGATCCCAGATGGACCAGCCTCAGCCACGGTGCAGTCGATCTTCGAGGGCTCCTTCATCGATGTCGAATTGACCGCAGATTGGACATCGGTGGCCTGGCTCAAGCTGATGATGAATGCGGCGGTCGGCGGAATTGGCGTCCTGACTGGACGCGGATCAGACGTCTTTCGCGACAGCGACGCCTTGAGTCTGCTGGAGGCATTGATGGAAGAAGTGGCGACGGTGGGCCGTGCCGAGGGTGCGGTACTTCCTGACGAATTGCCGTCCCAACTCCGGCGGTATCAGGAAAAGAACGCTGGCGGGCACACCACGTCGATCGTGGTCGATCGGCTCGCCGGACAATCCACCGAATGGCGCGAGCGCAATCAGGTTGTGGTCGACGCGGCCAGCAGACACGGCATCGACGTTCCACTGAATACGACGGTTGCGACGTTGATGCGCTTGGGCGAGCCGCGGCCAGCCTGAACTCGCTCGGCTTGGCCGTGGGTTTGTTACGTTCGGGACCATGAGCGTCGACAGCTACGCATTTCTTCCACGAGCATTTCGAGCGATGTACGAAGTTGCTCCGCAGCTCGATCATGAGCCCGTGTGGGCCGAATTCGACAAGCCACTTGAGGAAGCGACCATTGGTCTGCTCTCGAGCGCGGGGATCTTCGTCGAGGGTGAGCAAGCAGGTTTCGATGTCGAACGTGAGCGCCGAGAACCAACGTGGGGTGACCCAACGCTGCGAGCCATCCGATCCGACGTCACGCAGGCCGACATCGGCGCGACGCATCTCCACATTCGGACCGATGACCTGCTTGCCGATGTTGATGTTGCGCTGCCGATCAATCGGCTCAATGAGTTGGCCGCGGAGGGCTGGATCGGCGCATCAGCGAAGGAGCACTTCTCCGTCATGGGGTTCCAGGCCGAGGGTGCCGAGGTGTGGCGCACCACGACCGGTCCGGAGATAGCGGCGCGCTGTCACGCCGCCGAGATCGATGCGCTGATCCTTGCGCCCGCTTGACCGGATTGCTGCAAGAACGTGCCCGTGTTGGCACGGATCATCGAAGCTGCAGGTATCCCCACCGTCACCGTCACGATGATGCCGATCATGTCGGACAAGTATCGCTCGTCACGGATTCTGGGAGTCGAGTATCCGTTCGGTCACTCCTTCGGTGCTGCCGGTGACCACGAATTGCAGCGCCGGACGCTGTGGGCTGCGCTCCAATTGTTGGTCGCAGCGCCCCGGCCGGGAGGTCGCCTTGACCTCTCCGAGCAGTGGCCGGGCGACGCGCGCGAGGCCTACAAGAGTTGGCAACCCGACGAGCCGAGTCCAATCGTTCTGCACAGTATGGAGATGATCCGCCAGGCCCAAGCGGCAGCAAAGCAGGCGTCAGACTGACGCCCAGCGTGTTCTCGCCGGTTCTGACCTTCAGCCCTGTCGGATTCTGGCCAGACGTGGAGAGAATGAGGGCATGAAACTGCTCGAATTCTCCAGAGAGTCCAAGATGCGCCGCGAGGCGGTCGCCGAACAACTTCGTCGTCTCGCCGACCAGCTTGAGCGGCACAATGATCTCGAATTCAATCTTGAGGGCATCCGATACACGGTCGACGTGCCTGATCAGGTGACGCTTGAAGTCGAACTTGAGCTTGGCGACGGTGGCAACGAACTTGAGATCGAGATCAAGTGGTGAACGGTCCGGAGTGACTCGGTTCCCTCGAAACGGAGCCCAAGAGTGACTCTCCGTGCGCGAGGAACCACGTAAGGCCTCCCATCGGCCGTATGATCTCTGCAGAGCACGTCAGTAGGGCGTGTTCGAAGCGAAAGAGAACCAATGCAAGGCACCGTGAAATTTTTCAACAGCGAGAAGGGCTTCGGCTTCATCTCACGCGAGGGTGGGGAGGACGTGTTCGTCCATCACTCCAACATCTCCGGAGAGGGCTACAAGTCCCTCGACGAGGGTCAGAGCGTCGAATTCGACATCGGCCAAGGCCGTAAGGGCGACGAAGCTCAGAACGTCCGAGCACTCTGAACACCACGCTTTAAACCTCGCCGTCGGCCTGCAAGGGTCGGCGGCGTTGTGCGTTTTCGGGTGCCACGGCGCTCCGCGTGTCCGAGTGGGACCGTTACCGTTCGGGCAAGACGATTGGGACCTCGACAACATTGACAGGGGCGCCGTCACGTGGGGAGTCTTCCCACATGATGATGGCGCCGGGTCCGGGTTGGTAGTCCGACGGGAAGTCCGATACATCGACGGCCACCTCGAAGGTGCCCCAGGTCCCGTTGCCGCCGGTCGCTGTCGTGAAGCCCTCGGTCATGAGCTCGCCGTCGTTGTCGCCGCTCGTGATGGCGTATCGGACTGTCGCTTCGAACGTGTTCGATTCTCCTCGAACCACCAGCGGGTTGGTGACCTCAGCGCCAGGGGACGGCTGCTCGATCATGATGCTGGCCCGAACCTCCGCGAAACTGTCACGGGTCAGCCCTTGACCGACCACGAAACCGTGCGACAGGATTGGGTCGACCGCCGTGCCCTCGATGTGGAACTTCACCCGGTCAATTTCGTCGAACTGGGTGATGGTGAAGACGACCTGAGCCAGCCGAATCGTCTCGTCCAGCGAGCCACTCGAGCTCGCGAATTCTGTCGATAGGTCAACGGTTGCGGTCGCTCCGTCGCGGGCGATTCCGAGCACCTTCGTGCCGGGTGGAATGCTGGTCGTCATTCCGATTGTCCGCTCATCGGCGTTCAATCCGTTGAACAGCATCTCCAGGCTGTTGCGGACGGGGACGTCGGCGGTGACCTCACGTGTCCCCGCCCCCAGACGTTCCGGGGAGCCAGCCGAAGGGTTCAGGACAGTCCAGCCCCAGTAGACGTTCGCTGAGGTCGTCGTGGGCGGCAGGGGAGTCGTCGCGGTCGCCTCGGTGGTCGTCGTGGCCGGCAGGGGAGTCGTCGCGGTCGCCTCGGTGGTCGTCGTGGGGTCAATGGTGCTGGTGCTGGTGGTGCTCTCCGGTTCCTCGCTGGGCACCGAAGTCGTTGATCCCGTCCCAACTTCGGCAGCGCCACCGCATGAGACACCAAGACACCCCAGCCCGAACGCGACAGTGCCGACGATGACGAGACTCTTCTGCGGCCATCTGGCGGGCATCGTGCACCTCCTGATATCAGCGTCGCGCCAACGCTGTCGCTGGCCCAGGGTCGAACGTCACTGGGTCACATCGTCAGATCGGAGGACTGATGGCAGGCGATTAGGTGCGCTGGTAGTTCGGGGCTTCCTTAGTAATCGTCACGTCGTGCGGGTGGCTCTCTTGGCGGCCAGCGGTGGTGACCCGCATCATCTTGGCGCTGCGCAGCTGCGCCAGCGTCGCCGCCCCTGCATAGCCCATGCCTGAGCGGAGGCCACCGACCAGCTGGTAGGCAACGTCACCGAGCGGGCCGGAGAACGGGACGCGACCCTCAATGCCTTCGGGCACGAGCTTCTGGCTCGCTGCACCGACTGCACTCTTCGAACTGGAGGACTGGCCGGTGGCATAACGGTCCTGGCTGTCGCCCGTCATGGCGCCCATCGAGCCCATGCCGCGGTAACTCTTGTATCGGCGGCCCTCGAACAGCTCCATCTCGCCCGGGCTCTCCTCAACTCCTGCAAGCAGGGATCCGAGCATGACCGTTTCAGCACCAGCAGTGATCGCCTTCACGATGTCGCCGGAGAACGTGATGCCGCCGTCGCCGATGATCGGGATGCCCATCTCCTTGGCGCGTTTTGAGGCGAAGTAGATCGCCGAGAGCTGAGGCATTCCCGCGCCGGATACGACACGAGTCGTACAGATCGAGCCTGCACCCACGCCGACCTTGACCGCATCGGCGCCGGCCTTGGCCAACGCCTCCACACCGTCTTCGGTCACCACGTTGCCGGCGGTGACGGCAAGTTCGGGCCAGGAACCCTTCACCCGCTCAATGGTCTTGATTACGTTTGCCGAGTGCCCGTGCGCCGTGTCGATCGACACCGCATCGACTCCCATCGACACCAACGCGTCGACGCGCTCTTCGACATCGGCGCCCACACCGATTGCCGCAGCGCAGCGGAGACGTCCCTTGCCATCGCGAGAAGCGTTCGGGAAATCCAACCGCTTCTGGATGTCCTTCACGGTGATGAGGCCGGCCAGACAACCGACGCCGTCGACGAGCGGCAGCTTCTCGATGCGATGTTCCTGCAACAGCAACTTTGCCTCATCGAGCGACGTACCGACGGCGGCGGTGACTAAGCGGTCAGAGGTCATGAAGTCGATCACTGGCCGGTCAAAGTCGGTCCCTTCACAGAACCGGATGTCACGGTTGGTCAGAATCCCAACGAGGTGACCCTCGTCGTCGGTGATTGGCACACCACTGAACTTGAACCGGTTCATCAAGGCCTCGGCCTCATGCAGCAGCGCAGTCGGTGGGAGCGTGACCGGGTCGGTGATCATGCCCGATTGGCTGCGCTTGACCTTCTGCACTTCAGACGCCTGGTCAGCGATCGACATGTTGCGATGGATCACGCCGATGCCGCCGTAGCGGGCCATGGCGATGGCCATCCGGCCCTCGGTCACCTTGTCCATGGCTGCAGATACAAGTGGTACGGCCAGTTCGATGTCGCCGGCAAATGTCGCGGTCGTATCGACCTCGTCGGGCAAGGTTTCGGAAAACCCAGGGATGACGACGACGTCGTCGAACGTCAGCGCCTCAAATCGGTCGAAGAGATCGTCGTTGATACTCATGGTTGATCCTCTGATAGATGTTGATGTCAGGTCAAGGGGGGAGTGGGCGCTGCTGTTTCCAGTGTGACAGCACGGTGCAAATCGTCAATGTCGGTGAAGCGGCGCGAGCACAGGTTCGCCATGACGCCGACGAGGAGGCGGTGCTCGATGGCATGCACCGCGGTTTCGAATTCTTCGATGGAGCGAGTCGTGTCGATCGGTACCGCCTCGGTGGCGAGTAGTGGGCCGTCGTCGACGCCTTCGTCGGGAACGAAGTGAACCATCACGCCCGACTCGGTTCGAGTACCCGCAACCGCTTCGTCCCAGGCACGCTCGATCGCGCGCAGCCCAGGCAACTCGCCTGGCTGAGCTGGGTGCAGGTTGACCACTCGACCGGGAAACCAGCCCAAGAAGCTCATCGTGAGAATTCGCAGCCAGCCAGCCAGCACGATGAAGTCGGGATCGAACCCGGCGACCAACTCGGTGAGCCGGGCGTCGTAGTCCGGCCGATCCTCACCCGAACGCATGCCAATATGAACAGCGGGTACACCTGCGGCGTCGGCGCGCTGCAGTGCGAACACGTCGGCCTTGTTTGACACCACCGCAACCACCCGGCCATTGATCCGGCCGTCAGCACACGCGTCGAGGATGGCCTGCAGGTTGGATCCGTTGCCGGACACCATGACCACCAACCGCTGTTCGCGAACAGAACGTTCCGGCTGCTCGCCAATCATGACAACACCACTCTTTCGTTCGTCGAGCCCGGCGTTCGGTCGGTCAGTTCGCCAATGACCCACGTGGTCTCGCCGATCGATGCTTGCACTACGGCTGTCTGGTCAGGAGCGCAGACGACAACCATGCCGACTCCCATGTTGAGGGTCCGGTACAACTCGACGGTGTCCATCTGGGGTGTCAGCTCGCGGACGAGCTGGAAGAGGGGTGGCACGGGCCAGGAACCCAACGTGATGTTTGCATCGACATTGTCGGGCAGCACCCGCGGCAGGTTCTCGGGGAGCCCGCCGCCTGTGATGTGTGCCAATGCCTTGACGGCGCCCGTCTCGAACGTCGGTGTCAGGAGATCGAGATACGAGCGGTGAGGTTCGAGCAGGGTCTCGCCGAGAGGACGGTCGAAGCCGTCGGGCACCACATCCATCGGGGCCCACTCAAAGATCTTGCGCAACATCGAATAGCCATTCGTATGCGGCCCACTCGATGCAATGCCGATGAGAACGTCCCCTGCGGCAACATCGTCTCGCGGGAGCAACTCGGACCGCTCGGCGACCCCGATCAGTGTGCCGGCGATATCGAACGAGCCGGGCTGATAGACGCCCGGCATCTCGGCGGTCTCGCCCCCGAGCAATGCACACCCAGCGGCTTTGCAGGCGTCAGCCATCCCACCGACAACCTCGGCCACCAGGTCGGCGTCGAGGACGCTCGCCGCGATGTAGTCCAGAAAGAACAGCGGCCGGGCCGACTGCACCAGGACGTCGTCAATGCAGTGGTTGACGATGTCCATGCCGACGCCGCGGACCATGCCCAAGCGCGCGGCCAACTCGACCTTGGTGCCCACACCGTCGGTGGAGGCCACCAGCACAGGCTGATCCATTGCCTGAATACCCGCAGCGGAAAACACGCCGCCGAAGCTGCCGACGCCCTTGAGGACGCCCTCACCGGGTGTGTCGTGAGTGGCTTCGACGGCGGCCTTCATCTCGTCAACGGCGCGTGTGCCCTCGTCGATGTCGACGCCGGCCGCGGCATAGCTGGCAAGGCCCGCACCGGGCGCCCGCCACGCAATGTCGCGTCGCACCTGCATGCCGTCGAACGTGATCCTTGCCATCCGGCCGTAGGCCCGATCGCGAGCCGCGCCCAGATCGGCTCCCAGCCCGGTGACGGCCAAGACGCGACCTCCCGATGTCTTTCCATCGGCGTCGACTCCCGCATCAAAACGATAGGTGCCCTCAACGTCGCCGCGATCAATGATCGAGTGTCCAGTGCCAGGGTCGTCTGGATAGCCCGGCGATGCCGCAACAACGGTGACCGCTGACTGGGTCGAAATTCGCAGTGGCACACTACCCACGTCGCCTTGCGTGCAGGCGAGCGCCAATTCAGCAAGGTCGGTCTCGAGGAGAGGCAACACCGTTTGAGCCTCAGGGTCGCCGAAGCGCACGTTGTACTCAATGAGGCGCGGACCGTCGGGGGTGAGCATGAGTCCCGCGAAGATCACGCCCACGTAGGGGGTGCCCTTGGCAGCGAAGTGGTCGAGTACTGGTTGCACGAACTCGGCGATCAGTTCATCACCACTGAACGGAACCGGTGCGGGCGCATAGGCGCCCATGCCGCCGGTGTTGGGTCCGGTGTCGCCCTCGCCAATGCGTTTGTGGTCCTGTGCCAAGGGCAGCGCAACAGCAGCCGTGCCGTCACACAGCGCGAGCAGTGAACACTCGGGCCCGCGCAATCGCTCCTCCAGCAGGAAAGGTCCGGTTGACGCAGCATCGGCAATGGCCTGCCGCGTCTCGGTATCGCTGTCGGGAACTGCAACGCCCTTACCGGCAGCCAAACCATCGAGTTTGACGACGACGGGCGCATCCAACTCGGCCCACCAGGCGAGCGCAGCGTCCTCTCGATCGTTGCCCTCGAACCGAGCAAAGGCTGGGCCGGCAATACCCAGTTCGGTTGCCAGGTCGCGAGCGAATCCCTTTGAGGCTTCCAACTGCGCCAGTTCGGCTGTCGGTCCAAACGACGGGATGCCTCGCTCAGTTGCGAGATCAGTCATGCCCGCAACCAGCGCGGCTTCCGGGCCGGGAATCACCAGATCGGTGTCATTTGTGCTTGCGTCGTCGAGACCCGAGGCCAACCGAACGTCATGCCCATGTTGTCGACAGGCCCAGGCAATCGCCTGCTCGCGGCCGCCGCCGCCAATCACCAAGACGCGCATCAGGCGATCACTCCCTCGAACGCCAGCTTGGCCTGCGCATCACCGACAGCCAGCGGGTAGTCGCCCGTGAAGCATGCGTTACAGTACCCCTCGCCGGACTCGGTGTCGTTGACGGCTCGCATCATCCCTTCGAGCGACAGGAAGGCAAGGCTGTCGGCACCGATGTGCTCTTGAATCTCAGCGACCGAGAGCCGTGCGGCCATCAGGTCGTTGTCGTGGCCCATGTCGACTCCGAAGTGGCAGGCATGCTTGATCGGCGGACACGTGATGCGCACATGCACTTCGCTCGCCCCCGCATCTCGAACCAACTTCACGAGCGGACCGGCGGTCGTGCCACGGACGAGTGAATCGTCGATCATGATCACCCGCTTCCCCTTGAGGTTTTCGCTCAACGCATTGAACTTCAGCGCGACACCGCGTTCACGGATGTCTTGCGTGGGTTCGATGAACGTGCGGCCGATGTACCGATTCTTGATCAGCCCATCGTTGAACGGCAGTCCACTCTCCCGCGCGAAGCCGATCGCGGCAGGAATCGACGAGTCGGGTACGGGAATGACGACATCGGCATCGACCATCGATTCCCTCGCCAACTCGATACCCAGCCGCTGCCGCGCGTGGTGCACGCTCTTGCCATCCCACACAGAGTCGGGACGCGAGAAGTAGACGAACTCGAACGTGCAGCGCGCACCTTTGGGTTGGGGCGCCAGCACCTGCGTCCGCTCGATCTCGCTGCCGCGCAACGTGACCATCTCGCCAGGTTTGACCTCGTCGATGTCCACGCAGCCCAGCGTTGACAGTGCACACGTCTCGCTCGCGACGGCATGGCCGCCATGAGGGAGGCGTCCGACGCTCAGCGGACGGAAACCCCATGGGTCGCGCACGGCAATGACCTGGTCGGCCGCCAAAATCACCAGGGAGTACGCGCCTTTCCAGGCAGGCAAAGTTCGCTCGATCCGCTCCTGCCAAGTCTGCCCGCCGGCAGCAGCGAGCATCAGCGTGAAGACCTCGGTATCGCTGGTGGCCGTCAGGCCGAACCCCTTGTTCAGTAACTCGTCACGCAACGCCGTTGCGTTGACCAGGTTGCCGTTGTGGGCCACCGACAGCGGCCCGTGCATGGTCTCGACGAGGAACGGCTGGATGTTGCGCTCGGCATTTGACCCCGTGGTGCTGTAGCGGGTGTGCCCGATGGCGTGGTAGCCGGTCAAGGGTGCGAGCGCCTCGGGCGTGAACACCGTGGAGACGAGACCCGCTTCTTTGTGCAACCGCGACCGTTTGCCGTCGCTCACGGCAATACCTGCGGCCTCCTGTCCTCGATGCTGCAACGCAAACAGCCCGAAGAACGCCAGCTGCGCAACGCCCTCTCCGTGCGGCGTCGACAGACCGAGGACGCCGCACTCGTCGCGTGGCTTGTCGCTGATCCGCACCGGCGTTTCCGTTGTTTGCGTACCCAGGAGGTGTCGTCCGCGACCCGTAACGGGTGCGCAAACTGATGTGTGGGGTGTTGTGCTCATGCAGGAATCTCCAGTGCGCTGACTGCGTCGATGATGCGTTGTTCGGCGGGATAAGTGGCCCGTTCGAAGGTGAGCCCCGTGAGGCGCTCGTAGGTCTCGATGTAGCGAGCGCTCGTCTGCTCCCACACCTCGGCGGGCAGCTCAGGGACGTCGCCCTCGCCGGTGTAGCCGACGTCTGCCAGGGCCCGGCGGACGACTTCTTTGTCGAGGCTCTGCGGCTCCCGCCCGGCGGCCAACTGCTCCTCGTACGTGTCTGCGACCCAGTATCGCGAGGAGTCGGGCGTGTGTACCTCGTCGATCAGCATCACGGCGCCAGTTGCGTCGAGGCCGAACTCGTACTTCGTGTCGGCCAAAATGAGCCCGCCAGCAGCGGCTCGTTCGCGGCCACGTTCGAATACCGCAAGTGCAGCGGCGCCAACCTGATCCCACACATCAGGATCGACGTGGCCGTCGGCAACAACGTCCTGAATGGCCAGCGGCACATCGTGCTCGCCGAAGTCGCCCTTGGTGGTGGGCGTGATGATGGGCTCGGGCAATGCGGTGTTCTTGGCCAAACCATCGGGGAACTGATGGCCGTAGATGCTGCGCGCACCAGCCGAGTACTGCGTCCACAATGCCGTGTCGGTGACTCCACTGATGTGTCCACGGACGACGACCTCAACGCTGAGTGGAGCGGCCTCGCGGGCAACAAGGACGTTTGGGTCGGGCAGCGACACGACATGATTCGGCACGATGTCGGCGGTTTGCTCGAACCACCAGGCCGCCAGTTGGTTCAACACCTGGCCCTTGTAGGGCACCCGGGCGATGATCCGATCGAAGGCAGACAACCGGTCCGTGGTGACGAAGAGCCGCTGCCCCGAGCCGAACGCGTACGAAACGCGCACCTTGCCGAGCCGGCGATCATGGAGTGGTAACTCGATGCTGTCGAACGGCTCGGGGAGTGTCACGTGCTCAGAGTCCCTTGGCGTGTCGCACGCCATTCTCGAACAATCGGAGACCCAGACTGGATGGCTCACCAGCACCCAGCGTCTTCACCGCCGCACTGCGTCCGTGGTGCGGATGTTGGCGCGCCACAATGTGATTCTCAGGGTGCGGCATGAGGCCGAGTACCACGCCGCTCGAATCGCAGACGCCAGCGATGTCGGCAACCGAGCCGTTGGGATTGGTGCTGCGATATCGCAGCGCAACCTGCCCAGCAGCGGCGAGAGAATCAGGGTCGGGGTGCACGTAGCGGCCCTCGCCATGGGCGATGGGGCAGTGGATCGGGTCCTCGATTCCCGAGGTCCACACCGACTTGCTCTTGACCTCGGTCTCCAACACGACCCACCGGCAGTCGAAACGGCCCTGCGCGTTGTGTCCGAGAGCGCCGGGCAACAACTTGGTCCGCGTCAGCACCTGAAAGCCGTTGCAGATGCCGATCAGTGGCCGGCCGCGTGCGACAAAGTCGCGCAGTTCATCGCCCAACCCCATCATCAAGTCGAGCGCCAGCATGCGACCAGCACCCAACGAATCGGCGTGACTAAACCCTCCGGCGACGACGGCCAGTCGGTAGTCGCCCAACAGCCGCGGTCGCTCGACCAACTCGCTCGCCAAAACGATCTTTGCGTCGGCGCCTGCCAACTCAAGCGCTTGGCGGACGTCACCATCACGATTGGTGCCGGGCCCGGCGATGACGACGGCGGGAACCTGGCTCATGACGTCGCCTGCAGTCCGTTGTGGGTGGCGTAGGCCTCATGGTTGAAGGCATCAGCCAGATCGGAGACCAAAATTGGTTCGACTCCGGGCAACGACAACATGCCGGACTCGCTGACCTCGCCGATTTGAAGACACTCGTCGTCCATGATCCGCTTGAACGCTGCCACGCTGCGCGGCTCGATCTCGACGACCAAGCGACCCAGCGACTCGCTGAACAGCGACGTCGATAGATCGTCGTGCGGTAACACGTCGATGGTGGCGCCGAGGCGCCCGGCCAGGCACATCTCGCCGAGGGCGACGGCGAGTCCGCCTTCGCTCACGTCGTGGCAAGCCGCGACCAGTCCGGCCTGCATGGCGGCGTGCAGATGGCGATACCGATTGGGAGCATCGGGGTCCGGAGCTGGAGCGGCGCCGGCCACCGGGGGAGCGCCCAGCACCTTGTCGAGGTGAGATCCGGCGAACTCGGAATCAGTCGACCCCAAGAGCATCAGCACATTGCCGGCCTCGGCCAGGTCAGGGGTAACGCACCGATTGGCGTCAGGTACATGTGCGACCGCAGTAATGACGAGCGTCGGCGGCACGGCGTGACGCTCGCCGTCGTTGCCGATGTACTCATTGTTCAGGCTGTCTTTACCCGATACGAACGGAGCGTTGTACATGTAGGCCGCAGCGCAACATCCCTCGACCGCAGCGGCCAGCTCGCCCAGAGTGCTGGGACGACGCGGGTCACCCCAAGAGAAGTTGTCGAGCAGTGCCACCATGTCAGGGTCAGCCCCGACGGCCACCACGTTGCGAATTGCCTCGTCAACAACGGCGTAGGCCATCGCCTCAGGGTCGTGGATGCCGTACCACGGGTTGACGCCGATGCCGATCGCGATGCCGTGCTCAGCCAGCGGTTCGGCCAGGACCACACCATCGGCAGGCCCATCACCAGCCGCGCCAATGAGCGGACGCACCACGGTTGACCCCAAGATTTCGTGGTCGTAGCGATGAATCGTGCCTGCCTTGCTCGCGATGTTGGGATGTGACATCAGCGCGATCAGCGCGGCTTTCGGATCGGCCACCTTCCGGCCGACCGATGGCGATCGATCAGGCTCGGGCAAGACGGCATTCATCCGTCGCTGTGGACGACCGTCGTGCAAAAACGCCGTGTCGATCTCAGCTACCGGCGTGCCGCCTGATCGCACTGTCAGAACGCCATCACCGGTGAACGCCCCGATGTCGGCCACGCCAACACCCACGCGCTTGCAGCGATTGAGAATGGCACTCACGTTCCGCGATGGCACCGAGATGACCATGCGCTCCTGCGCCTCGCTCAGCCAGACTTCCCAGGGCTCGAGGCCAGGGTATTTCCGCGGCACGAGATCCAGCTCCACGTCGGCGCCGATGCCCTCTGCCATCTCGCCCACCGCAGAGGACAGACCGCCGGCTCCGCAGTCGGTGATCGACGAATACAAGTCTTCCGCACCGATCAACGCGTCGATCAGCAGCTTCTCGATGATCGGATCGCCGATCTGCACACTCGCGCCTGCGACCTCGCCAGTAGTTGCATCCATTGTCGCCGACGAGAACGTCGCACCTCGAATGCCGTCGCGGCCGGTTGCGCCGCCGAGTACCAGCACCCGATCGCCAGCGTGGGGTCCTTCATGCAGAGGGCGCGCCGGAGACGTACCGATGCAGCCGGCAAAAACCAGTGGATTCGTGGTGTATGCAGGGTCGTACAAGATTGCGCCGGCCACGGTGGGCAGCCCGATCTTGTTGCCATAGTCAGCAACACCGTCGATCACGCCCTCGCGGATTCGGCGCGGATGCAGCGAGCCGTCCGGGAGATCGCTCAGCGGCAGGTCGGCCGGCCCGAAACACAAGATGTCGGTGATCGCGATGGGCTTATGTGCAATACCCAGCACGTCGCGAATCACGCCGCCGACACCGGTGTTGGCTCCACCGAACGGTTCGACTGCAGACGGATGATTGTGCGTCTCGGCTTTGAGCGCAATGGTGATGCCTTTGCGAAACTCGACGATGCCGGCATTGCCGACAAAGGCAGAGCGCACGAACGGCGCATCGATGGTCTCGGTGCAGAGCCGCAATTGCCGCATCAGCGGCTCGATGACCTGCTCGCCCTCGGGCCCGCCCGTCGCGTCAATCGCGGCCCGGAAGGTTTTGTGGGCGCAGTGTTCGCTCCAGGTCTGGCCTAACGTCTCCAACTCGAGATCTGTGGGATCGCGATCCAATCCAGTGAAGTGATCACGAATGACCACCATCTCCTCCGGGTCGAGGTAGAGCGCCCGCTCGACGTTGATCTCGGCCAGTCGCGTCTCGTCGGCTCCGCGAATCGGAATGATCGTGGCCGTCGAACGAATATCTTCGCCACCGGGGTGTGCGGGTTCGATCGTGCCCCACGCCCATCGTTCGATGATCGTGTTCGCCACAACGCGCTCGATGATGTCGTCGGCCACATCGTCAGCGAGGCCCTCGTCGAAGCGAATGCGCAGACCTGTCGCGGCTGCCTCGATGTCAATACCCAAGGTGCCGCAGGCGTGCCGCACGGCATCGGCGCCGCTGTCGGTGACGCCGGGTTGCAGGGTGATCTCGACCGCATGGCTCGTCGGAAGCTCCCAGTTGCCACGCTGAAGCAGCGGGTCGACGAGCACACTGTGGAGCCGATCGAGTTGTGCCGAATCGAGGTCTCCGTCGACGAACACGATGTCGGCAATGGCGACCTCGCCGATGTTGCCGAAACCAAGATCACTCGCGCCTCGCTCGATTGCCGCGGCGCGCGGATCGGCCTCGATCGGATGAAGGGTGAGACGGTGCCTGGGGGCCACCGGCGCGACTGTAGGGAACCCCATACGACACCAGTGAAATTTGTACAAAAGGTTTGCGGGCTCGATGCCGGCGAAGAATCTTCGCACGAGCAGCCAGTTGGCCCGACACTGTCGGGGCCAAGACGAATGAGCGACACACAAATGAGCGGAGTGCCGCGTTGGGGCAGATCACTGCGATGATGGAGCGATGACAGACGGAGCGACACGGGTGGTGCTGATCAGGCACGGAGAGTCTCAGGTCACCGTCGACCGCGTCATCGGCGGCCACCGCACCTGCAGCGGCCTTTCCGACCTCGGACGACAGCAAGCAGCGCGTCTCCACGACCGTCTCGCCGACACGCACGAACTTGACGGTGCGGTGCTGATCAGCAGCAACTTCGACCGAGCGATCGAGACTGCCCAGGTCATTGGCCCCGCCATCGCAGGCGCGGACCTCCTGATCGACCCCGGATTCGGTGAACACGATCCCGGACCCGAACTCGACGGCATGACATTCGCTGCCTACGTCGACCGGTTTGGATCCCCGGACTGGGGCGGCGACCCCCATCACGAGGTCTTCCCGGGCGGTGGCGAAACCATTGCCCGATTCCACCTGCGGGTCGGATCAACCCTGTCGAAAACGCTCGCGACGCACCCTGGGCGGACGATCGCAATCTCCTGCCATGGTGGTGTTGTCGATGCCATCTTCCGTCAACTCCTGCGTACAGCGCCCACCGGAGCGTTCGACCTCTGGACGTCGAACACGTCCCTGACCGAGTTCGTGCCCTCGCAGCGCGCTGCCGAATCAGCGACCGACTCGAAGTGGCGCCTCGTCCGGTACAACGACGCCGCACATCTTGCAGGCCTCCCACCAGCCACAAACCCTCCCGCTCAACGTCGCGACGACTGAGCGTCGCTGGACCGGAACGTCATGACCTCGCAGCGACCCGCTCGACACTGGATCATCGTCGGTGCAGGTTCAGCCGGGTGCGTGCTCGCCAACAGGATGTCAGCGGACCCCGATTGTCGCGTGACGCTCCTCGACGATGGCCCCGACTTGCGGCAGGATGCGATTCCGGCAGCGGTCGATGGACCCAACTTTCTTGACGCCCTGAACGAGCCGGGCCGAACCCACGCTGATCTGCTCGCCAAGCGCACCACCGACGCTGAAGCGAGTCCGTACCCGAGGGGCCGAGGTTTGGGAGGATCGAGCGCAGTCAACGCCATGGTTGCGCTGCGCGGCAGCGAACAGCAATACCGCGACTGGGGATGGAGCGATGCTCACCGCGCCTGGGATCGGGTGCAGATCCCGGCCGAGGCGGCTGCCGAAGCGGAACTCGGCGTCGTCGATCGAGCACTGATTGCGGCGGCACCACGAACCGAACGGGCGCGGCTGACGCGCCGGGCGGGCCGTCGGATCACATCGGCAGAGGCCTACCTCTGGCCGGTGCTCG
The DNA here is from genome assembly GCF_963980585.1 of uncultured Ilumatobacter sp. Taxonomy (NCBI): domain Bacteria; kingdom Bacillati; phylum Actinomycetota; class Acidimicrobiia; order Acidimicrobiales; family Ilumatobacteraceae; genus Ilumatobacter; species uncultured Ilumatobacter sp. The sequence continues at coordinate 6,884 of NZ_CAXCAM010000037.1, read as the reverse complement.
ACCGACCGAATCTTGTGGTGCGGCCGAACACAGCCGCCGATCGTCTTCGCATCTCAGGCCGCCGAGTCACGGGTGTGCACCTTGTCGACGGCACCTCGATCGACGCGGACCATGTCGTTGTCGCGGCCGGTGCAATCCACACACCTGCGATCCTGCTCCGCTCCGGGCTGGATACACCGGGCATTGGACAAGGCCTCCAAGATCACCCGGCGGCTCCGCTGACGTTGTTGCTGCGCGGTGGCGTCGACAACCGCCCGGGCGGCCTGGTCATCGGCACGCTCTTGCATCAGCACATCGGTGAGGATCTCGTACAGCTCCTCCCGATGAATCACATCGGTCGGCTGCCCGGCGCGGAACGTCTCGCACTGTTCATGCCGGCGCTGATGACTCCGTCAGGTGCCGAGGGCACCGTCACGATCGACAACGAGGGTCAGCCGCTCGTCGACTTCGCACTCTTGAGCGATGCTGACGACCGTGCAGCGCTCGGCGCAGCGGTCAGGCTTGCGCTGGATGTCTTGTCGCAACCATCGTTCACGGACATCGTCGAAACGGTCTACATCGACGAGCATGGCACGACGGCGGACGCGCTGGCCGACGACACGACCCTCCAAACGTGGCTCCGCAGCCGGGCAGGCGACTACGTCCATGCATCGAGCAGCTGTGCGATGGGCGTCGTCGTCGATGATCACTTCAGCGTGGTGGGCTACGAGGGATTGTCGATCTGTGACGCGTCGATCTTTCCCAACATCCCAGATGCAAACACGCACCTTCCCGTGACTATGGCCGCTGAACGCTTCTGTATGCGTGAAACAATGTCGGCATGACTTCGGACTTCAGTCTCGGCCTACACGAACTTGGCGATCAGTGTTTCGCATATCTGCAACCGGACGGCAGTTGGGGCTGGAGCAACGCCGGTCTCGTGGTCGGCGATGGGCAGTCGCTGCTTGTGGACACCCTCTTCGATCTCAATCTCACCCGCGCCATGCTCGACGCAATGGCCGCGCACACCGCTGCGGCGCCCGTGGACTCGCTGGTCAATACCCACGCGAACGGTGACCACTGCTACGGAAACAGCGAGGTGCGCGTCCGATGGTCCAAGGTCGACATCGTGGCATCCGCAGCCTGTGCCGAAGAGATGCCGCACACGCCGCCGTCGATGCTGCACGCGCTCAACCAGGCGCCAGGCGAAGTCGGCGATCTGTTTCGCAGCTTCTTCGGCGAATTTGACTTTGACGGAATCGAACTTGAGCTGCCGACAACGACGTTCAGTGGCCGTCATGCCCTTGATGTGGGGGGACGTCGCGTCGATCTGATCGAGGTGGGTCCGGCGCACACGGACGGCGACGTCTTGGTCCACGTGCCCGATGCCAAGACCGTCTACACCGGCGACATTCTCTTCATCGGCGGCACGCCCATCGTGTGGGCTGGCCCCCTGAGCAATTGGGTCGCCGCATGCGACCTCATGCTCGAGATGGACGTGGACACCGTGGTGCCGGGCCACGGCCCACTCACCGACAAGGCCGGCGTGCGCGAGGTACGCGACTACCTCGCATTTGTCGACACCGAGGCCGCCGGTCGGCAGGCAGCAGGCATTGACGCCTTTGACGCGGCGCGAGATATTGGCGCGGCCCTTGCGGCCGACGAACGATTCAGCAGCTGGGGTGAGTTCGGACGGATCGCAGTGAACGTCGACACCGTGTACCGCTCGCTCGACCCACAGCACACCACGCCTGACGTGGTCGAGCAGTTCCGTCGGATGGCTGAACTTGAATCGGCCACGCCCGGCCACCCGTGACACCGTCATCGTCGAGCAACGCCGGACGCTTTCACGACGTCGTCATCATCGGCGACGGACCAGCGGGCAGTGCCCTTGCCCAAGCCTGTGTCGTGCGTGGCCTCGACGTCGTCCTCATCGGTGGTGACGCCGATTGGTCGGCGACATACGGAGCGTGGCTCGATGAGGTTGACCGCCTCTCGATCCTGACCGACCTCGACGTCACGGCAGGTACGCCGCTCGACGTCTGGGCTTGGACTGATCGGCGCCACGAATTACACCGCCCGTACACGCTCCTCGACAACGCCGCGCTGCGCTCAGCGCTTCGCCGCGATGTGCCGACGATGGCAGCGAAGGTGCTCAGCGTTGCGTCCGGGAGTGACCGTCACCGAGTCATCCTCGACACCGACGAGGAGCTCACCGCTCGTCTCGTGATCGATGCCACAGGATGGCCGGCTGCCTTTGCCAACCGAACCCACGGCGACGGGCTGCCGTTCTGGCAAACCGCTTTCGGTGTCGTGCTTGCTAATCCGCCGGTTGGCGACCTCGGTCAGCCGACACTGATGGACTTCCGTGAGCCCCCACGCACACCGGCTGCACAGCGGCGCGGGCGCACGCCCGCAACGTTTGCGTACAGCCTGCCGGTGGCCGACGGGTGGCTCGTCGAAGAAACAGTGCTTGCGGCGCGACCCGCGGTGGAACCGGTCGCACTGCTGCCACTGCTCGCAGCGCGACTCCACCTGGAACCGGACGACATGCTCGACCGCGCCGTACGTACGGAGTACGTCCGGATCCCGATGGGCGCATCGCATCCTCAACGAGATCAGGCAGTTGTCGCATTCGGCGCAGCCGCGGGCTACGTCAATCCGACATCCGGTTACTCCGTGGTCCACTCGATGCAGATGGCGCCAACGGTCGCCGTGGCGATCGCCGAGTCACTCAGCGCCCGCCCTGGGACTCACGTGGCTGACTCGGCCCTGGTGTGGAACGTCGTGTGGCCGATTGCGCATCGCCGGACACGACTGCTGCACGACTACGGCCTTGACATGTTGGGTCAGCTCGACGGAGCCGCCGTCCGAGAGTTCTTCGCAACGTTTTTCGACCTGCCACTGCAGACCTGGTCGACATACATGCGCGCTGATTCCTCGCCGACTGACGTGGGCCGCGTGATGGCGCAACTCTTCCGAGCCGCTCCCTGGTCAACCCGACGTCGACTGCTCCGCGGTCATCCCGCTGACTTCCTCCGTCTTGCCCGCCCTTCCTGATCCGACCCGGCGTACCGAGGCGACACACGACGCGGTCGGGGGAGTGGGCCAGGGCGGTCAGGGGTTCGGAGCGCGCGTCCGGAGCGAGCGGCGGATAGCCAACACCCAGCCCGCTGCAACACAGGCAGAAAAAATGAACCACTGGAACGCGTACGACAGATGGTTGCCTTCGCCCAGTACTGGGGTGTCGAGCAATGCCGGATCTGCCGGGCCGGCGGCGGGTTCTGACGAGACCAACTCGACGTAGAGCGGTACGAGGTCGCCGCCAAACTGCGGCGCGAGGCGTTCGAGATCCACGCGTCGGGTCTGTGCGATCACCTCGGTATCCGCATCGCTCAATTCGCCACGCTGGCGAACCTCGGACGGGCGCAGCCGTCCTTCAATCGTGACCGCCACCGCCGGCGGAGATGGGGCTTGCCCCTCCACGGGAATCGCCCCACGATTGACGATGAGGACGCGACCGTCATCGATGACGAGTGGGGTCAGCACATTGTCCACCGCACGCCCACCCTGCGACCGGTTGAACAGCACCACCTGGTCGGGGAGATACGTGCCGGACGCCGTCACCCGGCGATTGGCGACCACGTCGGGATCGAGATCGTCGGCGAGCAACGATTCGAGTGGAACCGGCGCCTGCTCGATGCGTTCGATGAACTCGGCGTTGGCGTCGCGACGCTGGTCGAGACGCTGCAGCTGCCACATGCCCGCGAAGATCATGCCGACAACTGCGCAAGCGCAGAGCAGGTGAAAGCCGAGCCACTTGGGCCGGAGGAGGAAGCCGAACTTCGACGCCGCTGCCATCGCTGATGGACGGTATCGGGTCCTTTGTTACTGTCCGCCCAATGGGCCCTGATGACATCAACAACGAACGGATGTCTGAGTTGATGGGCGCCGACGTCACGCTCGTCACCACGAGCCGTATCGGTGACGGCCTCGTTGGCTTGAACCTGCGGGTCGGCCTCGAGTGTGCTGATCCAGCGGTGCCGTCTTCGGTGGTGATCAAGTTGCCATCACTCGATGAGACGAGCCGTGCCACCGGCATGGCACTTCGCAACTACGAGCGCGAGGTGAAGTTCTATCTCGGTGTCGCAGACACGGTCGACATCCGCGTCCCGCACTGCCACCACGGTGAATGGCACGAATCGTCTGGCGATTTCATCCTCGTACTCGAAGACATGGCGCCAGCGGAACAGGGCAATCAAGTCACCGGTTGCAGCCCGGAGATGGCGGTCGCCGCCGTGGAAGAACTCGCCAAACTGCACGCGCCGCGATGGGACGACCCGACGCTCAACGATCTGGACTGGCTGGGTGGAAGATCGACACCCGAGGACATCGCCGCTGTGGTCGGGCTCTGGGCGATGTTCTTGCCCAGCTTCCTTGAGACGTACACGCACCATCTGGATGCGCCGCAGCTGGACATGCTCAATGCCTTCGGCGAGCGCATCGAAGGGTGGATGAACGGTCGTAACGGTCCGAAGACCGTCACCCACGGCGACTATCGACTCGACAACCTGCTTTTCGGCGACGGAACCGCAGCACCCCGGGTGACAGCAGTCGACTGGCAGACACCCGGCCACGGTTCACCGGTCGTTGACCTCTCCTACTTTTGCGGCGCTGGTCTCGTTCCCGAGGAGCGCCGAACTCACGACCGCGCGTTGGTGCGCAGCTATGTCTCAGCGTTGGGTATCGGGGGCGTCGATGCCGACGAGGCCTGGGTCTGGGAGCAGTACCGCCGAGAGACATTCGCAGGTGTCGTGATGGCGGTCATTGCTTCGCAAGTGGTGGGTGAGAGCGAACGCAGCGAGGCAATGTTTGCAGCCATGGCCACCCGCCACCTCCAACATGCCATCGACCTTGATTCGTTGGCCCTGACCTGATGGGCATTTGATGAACGACACGCCGATGGAGCTTCCCGACTTCCACATTCCACACGCTGAGAAGATCGAATGGATGATCGAGACCAACGGCTGGGCACTCGAACCAGTCGAGGCGCGTCCGGACACCGATCCGCCGACCCCTGCCTACGCGTACTCGATTGGCATGTCCGACGCGGTTGCCTTCCCCGACGTCGCCGTCTTCGGTCTCACGCCCGTCGCGGCCAACGGCCTCGTCACGCTAGTTGCAGATGCTTGTCGTGGCGGCACCGAAATCCCGCTCGGTGTGGAACTCGTCGGGCTACTCGACAACGAACTGCGCTGCTACTTCGCGTCGATAGATCTCGGCACACATGGCCACCTCTTTTCGACGGCGGCTTCGTGGTACCGCGGTGCGCCGTTCTCGATGGTGCAGTTGATCTATCCCGACCGCAACGGCTTCATGCCGTACGAGGCTGGCTACGAGCAGCGGATGCGGCTCGCCCAACCCGTGGTGGGTGAAATCACAGCCTGATCGATATCGACGCTCACCCGCGGAACGCGTCCGCAAATGTTCCGGGGCTCGGGCAAGCGGCCACTGATACGTTCGCGATGTGATGCTGTATCGAGTTGCGATTCCCGCCATGGGCGTGTGGTTGCTCATTTCACCTTCCGCAGCGACAACGTCTTCACCGATCGGTTCCGCCGTGAACTGGCCGATAAGGCGACGGTTGGTGACACGCGTGGATTGCGGCAGCGGTTCGAAGTGGAGCGCTAGCTCGAACACCACGGCACGAAAATCGCGAACCGCTTCGATGCCAATAGCTCTCTCAGCATCGGCGAGGCCATGGATCTCCACGATGTCGCTCGCGGTCGTGGCAGCCGTGAGCGCGCAATGGCGCCGGTCACGGGGCCGACGATGACTGTCGGCATCTGGAGCGACATGCTCTACCCCGCAGATCGGCAACGCCAGATTGCCGAGATTCTCCGCACCCGTGACGTGCCGATGGACTCCGTCGAAATTGACTCTCCGCAGGGACATGACGCATTTCTGATCAACAGCGATCAGCTGGCTGAGCTGATCGAGCAACTGCTCTCAACGGCTGCCAAGGCGAGCTTGTGACCGCCCGGACGTCGACGGCGGCCTGATCCGTGCCTGAGGGACTCGAAGCGGAAATCTGGCGGAGCGCACTCGATGCACTGGTCGGAAGGACGATCACCGATGTCTGGATCGACGACCGCGTTGCTGATCCTGGGCTCGCGGTCGTCTTGCCGGGTTCACCGGTGGAGCGAATCGAGCGCTGCGGCAAAGTGATCCGAATCCACACGCCAGATCATGTTCTCGGCCTCCATTTCGGGATGACCGGTCGGGTCATCGTCGACGGAGTGGCGCCGATCGAGTCGCTCGAGTACGCCTCAGACAAGGATCGGCCAGCGTGGGATCGCCTCCGGCTTGGGACCGCTGGTGCGACTGGAACCGACATCCCCGCGCTCCGCGTGAACGACCCGCGCCGTCTGGGTCGATCGTCGCTTGACGCCGATCTTGACCATCTTGGAGTCGACATCTTGAGCGTCGATGCCGACCTTCTTGCGGTAGCGCTCGACGGTCGGCGCGCCGCCATTAAAACGGTGTTGCTCGACCAGACCGTGGTCGCCGGCCTGGGCAACCTGTGTGCCGACGAAGTGTTGTGGTGGTCAGGTGTGGCGCCACAGCGCAGCGTTGACTCGCTCACCGAACCGGAGGTTGACTCCATCGCGTCCGCAATTGCCGTGCGGCTGCCCATCATGCTCAGGCGTGGAGGGTCGACGATGGGCGAGCTGGACCCGACCAGACGGCAAGCGCTCGGCTCGTGTCCGCGCGACCTGGCGCCGCTGCAACGGGCGACGATCGGTGGGCGAACAGCTGTGTGGTGCCCTGGCCATCAACAGTGACGAGGCAGTGACGAGGCAGTGACGAGGCAGTGACGAGGCAGTGATGGGGCCGAGACCGCA